>JAGOWF010000195.1 GCA_018060305.1 Pyrinomonadaceae bacterium | reverse complement strand
ACGCGTGGAATTCTTCGTTGGCGCCGCGCCAACGAAGAATTCCACAAAATAAGCCTCTTCCTTTAGAGGCAATATAGGACATTTCTAATGAGTTATACTATAGGACATTTCTAAAGAGTTTTGACAGGGGCGAAATGTGAAACAATCCACGGAGACGTTGAGTGAGAAAATGGGAGTCGACGTGTTGCGCCTTGGCTGACGTGAAGGCGTCCGCACCGCCTTGCTAACGCGCAGGCTTCTGCATTCTAATTAAGCTTGGGTTCGGCACCCCGGCAGTCTGGAAAGGGCGATATCCCACAAACATTCCCGTCAGATCAGAAATGTTTCTTGACCGCGTAAAGATCAGGGTAAAGGCCGGTGACGGCGGCAATGGCGTCACGGCGTTCAGGCGCGAGAAATTCGTCCCTCGGGGCGGACCGTCTGGCGGCGACGGCGGCGTCGGAGGCAGCGTTTGGATCGAGGCCGACGAGGGCCTGAACACGCTGCTGCACCTCAGGTACAACCCCGAGCACAAAGCCGAACGCGGCCGCCATGGCGAAGGCTCGAACCGCTACGGCAAGGACGGTGCGGATCATACCGTGAAAGTGCCTGTTGGCACGCAGGTGTTTGAGGCCGATTCTGACGATATGCTCTTTGACTTTACAGAATCCGGCCAGCGCTACCGTGCGGCAAAAGGCGGCAAGGGCGGTTGGGGCAATGCTCACTTTGCGACACCGACAAAACAGGCCCCGAAGTATCACTATAACGGCCGTCCGGGCGAGGAAAAGGAACTTCAGCTCGAGCTAAAACTGCTCGCCGACGTAGGTCTCATCGGTTTTCCTAATGCCGGCAAATCGACACTGATCTCAGTTATCTCGGCCGCAAAACCGAAGATTGCGGACTATCCTTTCACGACGCTTGAACCAAATCTCGGTGTCGTCGATATGGGCGATTTCCGCACGTTTGTCGTCGCCGATATTCCCGGGCTGATCGAGGGAGCCAGCGAAGGCGCCGGCCTCGGGGACCGCTTTCTCCGGCACGTTGAACGAACCAAATTGCTGCTGCATCTTGTCGATGTTTCCTCACTCTCAGGACGCGATCCGGTTGACGATTACGAGGTCATCAACCGCGAACTCGCAAATTACGACGCTGAACTTGCCGAGCGCCCTCAGATCGTAGTTGCCACAAAGATCGACGCTATCGACGACCCCGAACGTCTGGAAGCTTTGAGGAAACAGGCGAGTACAGATGGGAAACCGTTCTTTGCGATCTCGTCGGTCGCCAACAAAGGTGTGAAAGAGCTTGTTGCGGTCGTCGCGGAAGCCTTGCGAGGCGAGGGTTCCGACCAATGAGAAGGAAGACGGCAGTTTACGGTGGCTCCTTCGATCCGGTGCACAACGCCCATCTTAAAATCGGTAAGGCTTTGCCCAGCCAATTTGTCCTCGACAGGTTCGTCTATATTCCCGCATTTAACGCCCCGCACAAGTCGAGCAGGAAGCCGACGTCCGCGTATGACCGTTACGCGATGCTCTGTCTGGCAACCCAGGACGAACCGCAGCTAACGGTATCAAGGATGGAGATTGAGGCGCCTGAGCGGCCGTTCTCGGTCGAGACGCTGGCGAGGCTGAATGAGAAGTTTCCTGAGGACGATATTTTCTTCGTGATGGGGGCTGACTCGTGGCAGGACATAACGACGTGGCGGGAATGGCAAACGGTGCTGACCGCCGCGAATATTATTGTCGTTACGCGTCCGGGGGTCGAGATCGGCGTTGATCATGTGACGGACGAAATTCGCGATCGCATCGTTGATCTGAGAGGTGGTCGCGAGTATGACCCGGCGAACACATTGCACATTTATATCACCGACGCGGTCGAACTCGACGTCTCGGCTACCGAGATCCGCAGGAAAATACGCGACGCCGATTCGTCATGGCACGACGACGTTCCGCCGGAGGTTGCAAAATACATCGAAAAATATCAGATTTATACGTAATGGAAGAAACTCAGGAGCGCTCACTTCAGCGCGAAACCGTTAAGATCGAGATCGCCGAAACGCCCACGCCATTCTCGGACCTCGACCCAGAAGTTCAACTTGCAATCCGCTGTGCGTCGGAAAAGCAGGCCTTTAATATGGTCGCTCTCGATCTGCGGAAGATTGCGAGCTTTACCGAGTTCTTTATTATCGCGAGCGGTGCCAACCAGCGTCAGGTCCAGGCGATCGCCGATGAAATAAACGAGCAGCTAAAGAAGCAGCTCAAATCGCGGCCGGTTCGCATCGAGGGCTACAACGGCGCGGAATGGGTGCTGCTCGATTACGGCGACTTTGTTGTGCACATCTTTAATAAGGAATCGCGCGAGTTCTATGACCTCGAACGCCTGTGGCGCGACGCCGCACGCGTCGCACTGCCTGAAGATATCTGATGAGATTCCGCTTCGTTTGGGTCGGCAAGACCAAAGACCGCAACTGGCTGGCGCTGCAGGATGAATATCTGCAGCGTCTTTCGCATTTTGTCCGATGCGAGATAGTCGAAGTTCGTGACGGAACTCCGCCAAATATCAAGGGGATAGAGGGCAAACGCATCCTCGAAAAACTGAATCCAACATCCTTCGTTTGTCTCATGGATGTCACCGGCAGAGGCCTGGCATCCGTCGATCTAGCACGCGAAGTGGAGCGATGGCAGAACGCCGCTCATAAGGAAATTGCCTTCGTGATCGGCGGTGCGGACGGCGTAGCTTCGGACGTTGCCCACAGGGCAGATGACGTGCTATCTTTATCGTTTATGACATTTACGCATGAGATGGCTCGTGTCGTAATGCTAGAGCAACTTTATCGGGCACTTACGATCGTCAAGGGGTTCCCGTATCAACGATGAGTAAACAGAACCTAAAGGAAGTCAAACAAAAACTAAACGCCGAGCGCGAGCTTCTTATCCAGAAACTGAACGGCAACGACTTGTCGGTCGACGATTCGGAAACGCCCGATCCGGTCGACTTGGCCGTGCGCAATTATTCCAAGAACGTCATGCTGGCCGTGTCGGAGAATGAGAGCCGACAGCTTACGCTGATCGACCAGGCCCTGTTGAGGATTGCTGACAAGGAGTACGGCGAATGCCAGAATTGCGGCAAGGACATCCAGCCGAAGCGCCTGGCCGCTATTCCCTGGGCTCGTTATTGCCTGGATTGCCAGGAACTTCTCGAGCGCGGGCTGTTAGACGAGGAATAGACCCCGAGATTACCTGATGGAGTTCGTCGACTCCGCTCTCTCACTTATATACCCGCAGCAATGTGCTGTCTGCACAGGTGCCGTTGAGCATCGTTCGGATGGCTGCGCCTGCTCGGCTTGTTGGGCCGCGACCACCGTCTTTACCGGCGGCGAGATGCTCTGTGAGAAATGCGGCTCATATTTTGGCCCACAGGCCGCACCCGTCGCTGTCAGGTGTCACCAGTGCGACGAGCACCACTATGACTGTGCCTTTGCAACCGGAACCTATGAAAAGGCCCTGTCAGCCTCGATCCTCAGACTCAAGTCCTCACCGTCGATATCGCGCAGGCTGAGCGGGCTTATCCGCTCGGCCGCTTCGCGTTTTCCACCCGTCGATATGATCGTTCCGGTGCCGTTATCAAAGTTGCGTCGCGCTGAGCGCGGCTATAATCAGGCCGACCTCATCGCCAATGAATTATCAAGACCCCTACGGCTGGCCGTTGATTACCATTCCCTCATTCGCCGACTTCACACGCCTATACATCGCGTAGGCATGGACCGCAAAGCCCGCGAACTGACCGTCAAGAACGCTTTCGAGGTTAAGCGTCCCAGGCTCATCGAGGGCCGACGCATCCTGCTCGTGGACGATGTCTTTACATCAGGAGCGACGGCGTCGAGCTGTGCAAAGGCCCTTAAGAAAGGCGGCGCGGCGACGGTGACTGTATTCACCATCGCCCGCGCCGTCATGCGCTGACCAGCAGCCTACGGCCTATCAACGGATGGGACGGGCACATCGCCGTCCATGCCCCACTGCACGGCCATCAGCGTGCTGTTCGAACTTCGCTGGGCATACCAGATACCGCTTGATGGCCTGAAAACGCCTATATCATCGCGGCTGTCAGCATCGTAATCGCCCACGACGGGAACGTCACCGGCGATGCCCCATTGTGTGGCAACGAAGGTGCCGGCCTGGCTGTTTCGCCGATACCAGATGCCATTTGACGGGCGAAATACGGACACATCCATCTTGCCATCCGCGTCAAAATCGCCGGGCGCGGGCACGTCACCTGTCGTTCCCCACTGGAATGCCGAGAACGCACCGTTCGAGCTATTCAACCGATACCAGATGCCATCGGTGTCGCGCCAGATGGCGATGTCGGCCTTGCCGTCGCCATCGTAATCGCCGATGACCGGACGGTCGCCGGTGCCGCCGAACTGTGTCGTGATAAGGCCATCGTCACTGGATCGCTGGATAAACCACAGCCCCGACGATGGTGTAAAGACGGCAAGGTCGCCCTTGGCGTCGCCGTCATAATCGCCCGGAACGGGCACGTCGCGATTTGAGCCCCAATCGTCGGTGAATACGGTGTTGTTGCTGCTTCGATAGTAGAGCCAGAGGCCGCCAGACGAGCGGAAAAGGCCGATGTCCGTGATATTGTCGCCGTCGTAATCCTCCGGGACCGGAATATCGCCCGCCTGGCCAAATTCCTGTTGCCGGATGGTGCCATTCGAGCTGTGCAGAGCATACCAGTTGCTGTTGGTCGGCCTGTAAACGGCAACGTCGGACTTGAGGTCGCCATCAACGTCGCCTGATGACCTGACCCGGACGACCTTAAAGATCGGCCCGCCCTCGCGGATCATATAAAGCTCGCCGGCCTCGTCCTCGCCAAAACCGACGATGTTCGCCGTGCTAGTATTATCGATGACCGCCTGCTGGTTGTTATTCCACAGAAAAACCTCGCCCGAGCAGTAATCGGCGTAGATATAACTACCGAAGGGCAGCGTGTTCATTATCCCTCGATAAACAAAGCCACCCGTGATCGAGCATCGTCCGCCGGAGTGAGTGTATTGAAAGATCGGCGGTGTATGGACGATCGGATTCGAGCCGCCGGCACATTGCGTCGGGTTCAGGCCTGTGCAGTTATTTCCTTCGTAGGCGCGCCAGCCATAGTTGCCGCCGAGCGTGATGATGTCAACCTCTTCGATCTGCCCCTGTCCTACGTCTGCGGCCCATAACTCGTTCGTGCCGCCTCGGTCAAACGCCATCCTATACGGATTGCGCATCCCGATCGTGTAGATCTCGTCTGCACCCGCGATGCCGACATAGGGATTGTCCGGCGGAATGTTGTATTGCGGAACCTGACCCGGCGGGATGTTGTTAATATCGAGCCGAATGACCTTGCCAAGCAGCACATTGATGTTCTGCGCGTTATTTGGCGGATCATTGCCGCTTCCGCCATCGCCGGTGCCGGCGTAAAGGTAGCCGTCGGGCCCGATCAGAACGGTGCCGCCGTTATGATTCGAGGCTCCGGGATGCGGGATCGTAATTATGACATTTTCGTTAGTATCGGCTATGTTCGGG
>JAGOWF010000194.1:2274-5555 GCA_018060305.1 Pyrinomonadaceae bacterium | reverse complement strand
GCAGGATCTCGCTCGTCGGGCTGCATGAATGAGACCACTCTTGACGGAATCCGGTCGCTACGGCTCCCGGTTCTGAATCGAGTGTCGTCATCAACGGGCTCTACTGCGGAGACGGCGGTGACGGATGCTTTCACCAAATTGTCCGGCTCGTCGCCGGCTGCGTCGAGTTGCCGGACTCTGGCGCCGGCGGCGTTGGCGCGGCTGTGGTCGAGCATTTTTTGGCCTCGGTTTTTTCGCATTCGCTCGAGGGAACGGATCGCGGCGGAGGTTTGGGGAGATTCGGCAGGGGAGCGTTCGATTTTGCGGAGCAGGCGCACGTAGTCGCGAAGCTCTGGGGTCGGGAAAACTATTCCTGTCTCGTCGGATGTGCTTACCTCGACTGACTCGGCGAGGTGTTTGATCGCCAGCGTATGGTCGTCGATGCTCTGATAGAGTGCACCAAGGGCGAAGTGGACGAGCGGCGGCGCGGTTAACATCGAACGGACGATGCCTTCGCCGCGCTCGATGGTGTCCTTGATCTCAAATCCGTACCAGCGTCGGCCGTCGTCGCGCAGGATCTCGTTGGCGAGCAGATAAAACTCAAAGATCGGCCGCGATTCGAGCCGCAGGCCGCCCGTGATCGCTTTCCAAACAAAAAATGTGAGGGCTCCGAAAAACGCGAGTATGACAACCGGAAACCCTACCACATAAAGCATCAGCGCGATCACGCCGAAGGCGAACGCATACTGCGCCTTATCCTTTAACGCCGTCGGGCTTCGCTTTTCGAGACTCGTCTTTTTCACGTTCTTCTCAGCGATAAAGAGTTTCCACGCCGAGGACGCGGAGTTTTAGGCAGAGGTCACGGGGGCTAGCTCGGCTTCTTCTTGCTCCGTGGCGGCGTGCGTTTTGTCGAACCGGTGGCCTTTTTTGGCTCAGCCGTTGCGCCCTTGCCGTTCGTTTTGCATTCCGCCGTGGCCTTTTTTACTTCCGCCTCCATCTTAGCGCTCAGGTCATGGATCGCCTCGCCCGCTTTTTGCACCGCCTTCATCGATGAATCCGCCACGAACTTTAGCGCTTCGCCGAGAGTGGTCGCTTCCATTCGGAAAAGGTTAGCGAACTTCTCCTCCAGCGGCAGGGCGTTGAATTCGTCCTGCAGGCGAGTCTTTGTTTTACTTTCGGTCATAATAACTGCTCCTTAGTCCTGTATCAGTACTGCATTAGACTACGCAGGTTATCAAAGAAATGTTCCTAGTGGATGGCCGTTCTCACCCGCACCCGCGGTTGGGCTCCTGGCGGCGTCGCGGGGGCTTCCGCGGTGAGCTTCTGACACTTTGAGCAAATACCCCACATTCGCAAACTGTGATGCGTCGGACGAAAGCCGAATTTATCCGCCATTGCATCCTGCAATGCTTCGATCTCCGCCGAAACGAACTCGATCACGCGACCGCATGCCGTGCAGATCATGTGGTCGTGATGCTCGTGGTTATAGAGGTGCTCGTAATACGTCTTGCCGTCGCCAAAACGGACCTCGCTTGCGAGACCGGCCTCGGTAAGGACCTTCAGCGTCCGGTAAACAGTCGTAAGCCCGATGGAACCGTCTTGGCTGTGAACCAGGCGGTAGAGATCCTCGCTCGTCAGGTGTCCTTCGGTACTCAGAAATGTCTCAAGTATCAGGTCACGCTGGTTCGTGCGTCGCAAGCCCTCCGACTGGATGTGCTGATAAAAAATGGCCTTCTCGGCCGCAAACTTGTCCTTTACTGTGCCCAACTTGTCGCTCCCAGCCCGATGTTACCACTTCAATTTCGATTTAGCTACGGCCACTTTGGTACGAAGCGATTCGATCCGGTCGGCACTGACGCCCTGTTTCGCGGCAAGCTCGAGCGAGCGCTCGCCGAGCAAAAGGTATATCTCAAGAAGATCATCGTCGCCAACCTCATTCAGAGCTCCGAGGTGTCGCGTAAAGGTCTCAATGTCGGCGCGGGCAAAGGTTCCCGTTAGCGCGGCCTCGGTCGATTGCTCGCCGAGATTCTGCACGGTGCTAAAAAGGAGTGGAAAAAGTATTTCCTTTGATTGATCCGCGGACAGGCCGCATTTCGTCATCATCTCGACCGCAGCGTCAAACAGCGCGACAAAATGTCCGCACGCCGTAACGGCCGCGGCGTGGTAGAGAGTCTTAAATCGGGTATCGATCGCAAATGGCCGGCCGCCAAGATCCTCTGCGATCTTTCGAGCCATCTTCACGGCCGCTTCGTCGCCCTCAACGCAAAAATACGCGCCCCGGAAGCGCTCGGGGCCAAGTTCTGGCCTGCTGATCGAAACGAGCGGATGCATTGAACCTACAGCACAGCCCCTCTCGCGGAGCGGTGAGAGGATCGATGACGGAAGTGCACCGCTTGTATGCAGCACCACAGGCGAACCTGCAACGAGAGGCTCTATCGAGGCAGCGGCATCGGATATCTCACTATCCTGAGTCGTGATCAGGACAACATCTGACTCGATCGTGCCCGCCATATCGACAGTGGTAATACGGCCAGTTGGCTCCTTTCCGATCAGGTTTTGGACATCATATTTGGCGGCCCGAAGTGCGAGATCCAGAGCGCCGCCAACGCGGCCGATTCCAACGATCGATACTGTCACCATATCGATACAATATAGTGCAATTCCGCCCGCTGTTGAAACTGCTAATTGATCGTTATAACTTCTTCGTCACTTAGGGCCGTTGCCTCGTCACCGTGCACAAGAGAGCCCGCAAGCAAGTTGGCAGCCCGTCGGAGGAGAAGGATGTCAGAGAGCGAGAGATCTGCCGAGCCAAGAGAAGCGGTCTCGCTACTGATCCGATCGATAACGTGTGCTGCTTCCGGCACCACGCCCACGATCTCAGATCGCGCGCTCTCCAACTGCTGAACAAACTCGGACAGGGCTGTGATCAAGGCCATATCCAGATATTCCGGCCGAGCATCGAGACCGGCAGGCCGAGACCTGAAGCCGCACACGCAAACCGGGCTTGCATCAAGTGCGCCGGCGACCTCGACATGACACGCAGGACGACGTATCTCCCGAACAGAATCTCTAATATCGGCGACGCGACGAGCATCGAACCACGGCAGGCCGGTGACCGACTCAAACATGCCGAAAGCATCCGACGCCAGCACCGAACGAGCTGCTTCCGTTCGTGCAGGAGAGCTGGCTTCGGCATGCTTGCGGACATAATACTCGGTGTATGCAGTCTTGAATGAGTGCCATCGCTCCTTCTGCTCAAGTGCCTCGTCCGAGTCCGGCCAGTGCTCCAGAAGCATCTCGCG
>JAGOWF010000194.1:0-2174 GCA_018060305.1 Pyrinomonadaceae bacterium | reverse complement strand
ACCAATGCCGCAAGGACGATCAACTGCGTATCGCGAGAAAGCCCGTAGGGCTCAGACCGCAGACTGCTGCCCGCCACATCAAGGGGCACGACTGCTTTGCCATTTTCGGCCGCGACAACCAGAAGCGGCCGCAGCATTTCGAGTGTCATCAAGCTGGCAGCCGACGCTGGCGCAAGGCCAGTCTCGGCAGGCGCGGCCAGTCCGAGCGGAACGGCAAAATTGGCAGCCACACCCTGGACACTCTCCTCCGCCATATCGAGGCCGCTAAAGAAGCTCCCGATCAGAAGCGAGGAGCCTGCGGACGTGAGCGGTGAACTAAAGAGCGGGTGGGCCGGAAAAGCGGCTTCAAACGACGGTCCGAATGTAATGCTGAGCAGATGCGAGATCGTGTATGCCGTTCTTGCTTCATCTGAGAATGTGGTCGGCCCATAAGGTGTCACGATCTGAGCGTCGTCTAGAAAAAGCCGCTGCCAGATCTTTTCGATCATTATCGAATGCAAGTGCGACGCGGTTGACCAAGTCGCCTGATTCAACTCGCGCAGGCTGGGATCGGTTTGCAGCAAATGATGGCGCCGGAGAACACCTATCTCGTCCTCGGTCGGCTGGGCTGTCTGCCAGACATAAGCCGATGAACCCGGATCGGCACCGGACAATTCCTCACTGTCCTGCTGAACGACCATGAGGCGCCAATCCAATGCCTTGCGCGGTTGAGATTGTGAACGTGTGCTCCAAACGATCTCGCCACGGCGAAC
Source organism: Pyrinomonadaceae bacterium (assembly GCA_018060305.1). Classification (GTDB taxonomy): domain Bacteria; phylum Acidobacteriota; class Blastocatellia; order Pyrinomonadales; family Pyrinomonadaceae; genus OLB17. The sequence continues at coordinate 1,422 of JAGOWF010000194.1, read as the reverse complement.
CGCTCCTCGCCACTCGACGTTGCACGGCGTAGGATTCGCCCCAAATTGATCCGAGATCTCTAAGTCCGAGAATTTTTCGGCAGTTTGTCTCAGCAGTACTTGCCAGACCGCACCATCATCGACAGTGCCTTCGAGCTCTGACAAATTCGACTGCAGCAGGTCCTTTTCATCAAGCCTGAAGCCGTACTTACACGCCTCAGCCGTTCCCGCGACTCTATTAAACGATTCCGGCAATGTTTCGGCAAACCCCTGCAGGATCGTCGCGACGTCTCCTTTCGACGCCTCATCATCCGGCAGGATCATCATCGACGCTGCGATCTCAGATGCGGAGGCCCCCTGGCCATTAAGTGAAAGGATAAACAGCCCTTTCAGGACGAGCTTTGCGATGTGACGCTGCTTGACCGGAAGAGAGGCGATCGCTTCGCTCTCGATGCGGTCATAGGCTGTAAAAGCAGCAACAAGATCAGTCGATGCGCGCAGTTTTGGCTCGACGGTGTCAAACAACTCATCCAATCCAATGAGCGAATTTGCCGGACGGCCGAGGATCTTGGCGCCGGTTTCGGATGCGAACCCAAGAAGCGCAAAATCGTGCACGAAAAGCCGGATCAGTGGAGCGATCTCGAGGGTTTCAGGGTGCAGTGGATAGAGGGCGGTAAAGCGCTGCTCACTCCACCTGAAGCCCGGTATCCGGCCCCGATAGTCTTCGTAGATCTCGTGAAGGATGGGCAGTTTTTGCGTGCGTTTCGCAAAAATATGATTATCGACGATCTTATACAGGTGCTCCTGATCCAGATAGTCGATCGCAAAGTTCGTGACAATGGACGCATTCGCGCCATCTGCCCCTGAGATATCGTCGTCGAGTGCGACGCCGACAAATAGACCCATCGCCCGGGCTCCTGCGGCGATCTCACTCAGGACGGCCCCGTCGTCGCGGCTCACTCTGGCCTCCCGGTCAAGAGCGGTGTCAAACAAAAGCAATGGTGCCTCTCCGCCCCGTTCAAAGATCGTCAGCAACAGATCATTGACCGAATCGCTGAGTTCAGATAATGGGCGTTGCAGGACCTCGCCGGTCGTTTGCTTAAGCTCCGCCACCAGCGTCGCGCCCGATCCTCGCGAGATCACAAACACCTTGCTCGGACGCCGAACCAAGTGTTCCGCCGCGGTCCGGACGTGCGGGTCCACTATATCGCTGCGTAACGTCGGATCTGCGACGATCGCAGCGATAAACGCGAGAAAATGACTCTTGCCCACGCCACGCAATCCCGCTATCGCAAGCGTTTGGCCCTGGCCCGGCTTGACACCGGCAACGCCGTCGATCCATTTGGCCATTAGCCCCGCTGTGATCTCGGTAAATCGATACGCCTCGACCGTCAAGCGCGGATCGGCTCTAAAATCGCTGATCTGAGCGAAGGAACGAACCTC
>JAGOWF010000017.1 GCA_018060305.1 Pyrinomonadaceae bacterium | reverse complement strand
TATACGATCCGTATCGCTAAGCGGTATCGACCCTTGAGCGGTTAGCGCTAGTCTTAGCAGCCGAACGAAAGCAATAGGAAGATCAACAACGCCACTACCGTCAGCAGGGTTGCCCAGGTCAAACGCGTCGGATCATTACTATCCTTTCGGGCCAGATAATACACCCACGGCGATCTGTCATCGCTACTAACCTTGTGTCCGTCGGTATCGTATGCCTCGATCTGCGAGAAGCCCGCCTGTTTCAGCTGTTTCACTTGATGCTGGATGGCTATGTAGTAGAGGAGCAGAGAATATCGGTGGTCGCTGTCATTGACCACAGCATAAGTGTCAGTTATGACCTCGTGCTTCTTCATCCGAAAATGTTTAGGCAGATGATAGAGCGAGTAGAGGAGAAATTTGACGAAATTCGCGTTGTATTCGATATTGCGGCGCCACGGTAGTTTTCGAAAATAGCGATACTCCCGATTGTGAGATGAGAACATAAAGGTGCCGCCGGTTTTCAGTACTCGATTTATTTCCCTTAAAGCCCGTAAACGGTCGTGGTTCGAGAGGGCATCCAACCCATTAAATGAGAATAGGACAAAGTCGAAGCTCTCCTCAGCGAATTCCCGCAGGTCCCGGGCATCGCCTAGAGCGATCCGTGCCTCAGGGTGTCTCGCGGCTGCAATCTCTACACACCCTGCCGAGTAATCCAGCCCTGTATAATCTTTGCTAATGTTTATGAGAGCCTCGGTTGTTCGGCCACCGCCGACGCCGAGATCGAGAATAGCCGAATCCCGAATCTCACCTTCGAGGCTTTCTAGCAGCACTTTTTCAGTCTTGAACAACTCGTCGAAATCACCATAGTATTTGACAACATCGCTGCTCGAATAGACATTCCGGTTTACTGTACTTAAAGAGATCGCGTTTTCCATTGATTATCCATCCTAAATACAGTGAATTGAGACCTACTCCCTCGATTGAGCGTATTCACTACTAACTTTTCCGCTTATTTAGCCTCACGTTGTTCATTGGCCCCAAACCGCAATTCGACCCTATGAAATCGGTCCGCGATGTAGCCGAGCAGTGCCTTGATAAATACGATCACACCCGCCATTTCAAGCATTTCTTCAATCGTCGAGAGCACAGCATAGGTCGGCGTGATTTTCCCGTGGACCTCGGCATAGTCGCCGTCGAGCAATTCCATTCCGACCGCACCGCTCAGAAATAGGGCACCCGCAACAAAAAATTGAATCCGTGTTTTGAACGGTAAGCCCAGCCAGAAACGAAAAAACCAGCCGGCGCACAGCAAGACGACGATGATCCCAGGCACCACCCATGCGAAATAGAAAACCCCGAGATTCTCACCGCCCAGGAGGACGCGCATGGGCTCGATGAGTTTCTCGTGAACCGACGCCATCTCGTCAAACGCCATCCAAAAGAACCCCAGTGCGAGGACACCCCAATAACGGAGCGATGAGAGACGGCCGTCATAGGAGAGAAAGGCTATGCATGCTAGAAGTCCACTCGAAATCAGAAGTAACATGGTCGAAAAGAACGCCGGTATATTAAGTTCGCGATCAACGCTGAACGCCTTGACCAGCTTGGGAAACACCCTGGAGTCAGTAGCATTCCAAATATTGCCGAGCTCTGATCCGAGACTGACGAGCAAGACGAGGCCTGCAAGGACGACCAACGTTCGAAAAACGCTGTTCGGGTTGATGGAAATGCTTCGCGGTGTCGTTAGCTTATCGTCCTTGACTGTGGTTGCACGTGAGACCGTAGATCGGTCTTGGGCAAAATAATTCTTAAGCAGGTTGAGTGCATGTTCCATATCCTTATGCTCCGAGCCTCATCGCTCCTATCTTTTCTGAATACCCGCCGGTTATTCCGCGTGTCGATTCTTCGCAAAGGCTGAACCTGCCGAGAGCGAAGCGGTCACAGCCCGGACGGCTGATGTGCCTATTTGTCGTCACTGCCAGCTTGAAGCCGGCCATTACGACCTCTTGCCGGATCGACGGCGTGAACTCGCCGTTCGGGTAGGCAAACGCAGTTACCGCGCCGCCAAGTTGTTTCTCCAGGTCGATCCTACAAATCATCCCGTATTCAATTTATAGATTGGGTAGAGTCGTAAAGGCTCTCGTTTTCCGGTAATTTGCCGGATAAAAATGCTTTTCAGCAGAACAGATCGACAGGAGAATTGGACGATACTTCAAAACATCATTAGGCCGAAACCTCCAATACCGGATCACGAAAACGGCGATTTTTTGGTGCTGACGGCGCAAATCTTTCCTTTAGTCTCAAACAGGGCTTCTCTAACAGGTAATACGAAAGCGCGGCACACGCAACACTGACAATACCGCCCAAGACAAGGATGCCCGAGGGCGACTCGGTCACACGCTCCCGGACAATGATAAAGATCAGGTTGTGCCACAGGTACAGTCCGTATGAGATCGTGCCGACCCATACAAGTAGCCTGTTTGACAGCCATTTGACTTGTGAATTCAGGACGTATGCCAATACGACAGCCGAGGAAATGTTGATCGCGGCCAACCCATAGGCGTAAAAGGGCGAGTCCCAATCTACGAAAACAGAAGCCAGAATCAAGATCAATACCGCTGGAAGTGCCATAAATCGTTTGACGGCCGGCAGGCGGCCCGATGCGGTCAGCAGCCCCAGCAAGCACCCGACCAGCAGACCGTCGGACCGGGCGTCAAACGCATAATAAGCGCGGGCCACGTCTTGGGAGTCGGGTCCCCACAGAGCCGCGCGATTAACCGCAATTATCAGTATCAAACCGCTGAGGACTGTAAGGGAGATCTGGATCGGCCTGCGTTTTCCGAATAACAGAAGCAATACGATCGGATAAAGGAGATAAAAATGCTCCTCGATCGCAAGCGACCATGTATGCCCAAGACCGCCGAGCGTGGCATAATCGAATGCTATTGCAAAGTCAGAAAAATAGAGGGCCGTCAAAAGGATGACCTCGCCGCTTTTAACAAGGGCAGGTCCGGACTTTGTGGCCAGGGCGTAGCCGCCGAATACGACCAACAGTGCGCCAAGTGCCGGGGTCAGGCGAAGGAGCCGCCGGATATAGAATCTTTTGAGATCGATGTTTTCGAAGCGTAAATATTCCTGATAGAGCAGGACGGTGATCAAAAAGCCCGAAAGCACAAAAAAGATATCGACTCCGATATGGCCGCCGTGTATCCAGGGGATGCCCGCATGATGAAAAAGTACGAGTATGATGGCAACGCCGCGCAGACCGTTCAGCTCGGGACGATGACCCAAATGAAACTGCTCAGCTTGTTGAATATCTTCTGCCACGACAATGCCTCGAATTGATCCTTCTTTGCACCCTTGCGAAGGTCGTTTTATTTAACGAATTCGATGGTACGTCTTGAATAAAATGTTCCATATATTAGACACCGAGCCGGAGATTTGCGACGCCGGCCGAGTAGTTGCCTTTGAGTCCGCGCGTAGATTCTTCACAGAGGCTTGTTCGTCCCAATGCGAGGAGGTCGACGCCGGGACGGTTGATTCTTTTTTCTGTCGTTACGGCGATCTTGTATCCGGCCCGCTCGATGAGGCTTTTGATATGGGTATTGTATGCGCCGTTCGGATACGCAAAGGAAGTAACGATTTTATCCAGTTCCCTTTCAAGCGTTCCTTTGCTGATAATAATTTCGCTTTCCAGCACAGGGGCGCTTTCAAGCGGCAGGACGACGTGGTTTGCCGTGTGACCGCCAAAACTTATACCTGCTCCCGACATCTCGCGTATCTGCTCCCAATTCAACAGCTTGTATTCCGGCGGATATGGTGCCAGGTTGGGAATCTTCCTTTCCAGTTCGGAAATGACCCTGGCCCGGATCTCGATTGGTAGGTGCACAAGTTTTTCGGTCAAGGCGGGCAGGTCGCGGGTACCGGCAAAACGTCTGACCGTGCGCGTCGTCACGCCGGCCCGTTCCAGCGCGGATGTCAAGTCGACCTCTTGTCTCGCGGTAAGTGTCAGGAGCCAATACAGACGATCGTGGTCGAGCGGTTCGTCCTTGCCAATACATTCCGTCGGCAGGAAAACGGTTGCCGTCAGATCGAGTGACAGCAGGACCGGAAAAGCTTGCTCGTAAAAGTCCAGGTAGCCGTCATCGAATGTAATGACCGCGAGCGGTCGGTGGGATGGGCGGTTCCCGGTCAGGTGAGCGTACGCTCGGTCGAGAGGAACGACGTCAAAAGTCTCTTTTAATAATTTGCAATGATGTCGAAAGGTCTCTGTCGAGACCACGAGTCCGTAATAGGCGGTCTGCTCGGCTTTTTGAATATCTGCAACCACACGATGATACGCGAGAATATTGACGGATCCCGCAGACCGTGCAGATCGAATGCTGCCAAGCCGCAGAGCTGCCGCAACGGATTTTATCGCGCGTTTTGCAGTTAGTTTTTGCATAACTCGACCGTGGCGTTGATCTCTCTTCCGAGACGCGGAATGTAGTTGTCGATATCCCAGTGCTGTCGAGCCTTAACCTGCGCTCGAGCCCCAATGCGTTTACGGGCCTCGGGATCACTGGCCAACGCAGCGATCCTTTCAGCCAAAGCCGATATGTCCCCGCACGGGAACAGTAGGCCGTCCTCCCCGTCGCTGACCAACTCGGGTATGCCTCCAACAGGCGTAGTGATCACCGCGAGCCCCGCAGCCATCGCCTCGATTACGCCTAAGGGCATCGCTTCGGCGTAGGTCGGCAGCACAAAGATGTCAGCGTTCTCAAAGCATTTGACCCTCTTGCTCATTGGTACGGGACCGAGATGCTCAACAATGCCCGCAATGCCTTCTTCTTCGCAAAGAGTGATGAGATCTTCGGTCCCGTGCCCAATGAATGAAACACGAAGTTCCAGATCGCGGCGGACTTTGAGCAGGCCGAGGGCCTTAACCAGGTCTCGTTCGCCTTTTAATTTTCCAGCGGCGCCGACAAACAGGAGCTGCACGATCTTGGCCTCGTGCCGGTGCGGTGACCGCATTCCGAATATTGACGTATCAATGGCGTTTGTCACCAGTGAGATCTTCAGTGAGTCGTCCAGTTCCCTAAGTGCCCGGGCAGACGCATTAGACACAGCCACAATGCGATCGCTTCGCCCTAACGCCCACCGGATAAAAGCTCGCCCGAGCGCATTCTGCTTCAAGTAGTACTGATCCAGATCGCCGGCGTGAAAATGTGCGAGCACGCATGTGCGAAACACTTTTGCAAGGAGAATGAACGCAGATTCTCGATACAGGCTCACGTTACTGCCGATATGGACGTAGGCCAAGCTGGGCCTGTCGAGCAGTATCCTTACCGCAAAGCGCGCGAAAGCCGACATGGCGAGGAGCATCTTGCGAGGCTTGGAATGATCCTCGGCCTGCGAGGCGATGTAATCAAAGCGGTAGTCGTTTTGAAGCTCTGACCCCAGGATCGCAGCCGTCAGTGTGGTAATTCCACCGCGTGTTTTGGAAAGATGCATCCCAACCATCACGATGACGGGCCTTCGATCGGCCTGGATCGATGCGCGCGTTGCTGAAACGGCCCGTACCGACGAGATCGTTTTGACTACCTCAGTTTGAAATTGGTACTTGCCCATCTAAAGGATGATCCGGCTCACCTCACCGACAGAATTTCTGTAACAACTCCAAAACATCATTAAAGAGCGGCCGTTTCCAGTTTTATAGACCGGGTATTCAGGCTTTGACGGGACGCAGAACAGCGGCGTTAGAGGCTGCCCTGATAAGATATGCAACCTCAAAAAGGGCCATGGCGAGGAATGCGATCAATTGTGCCGCGGCCGCACCGATAGCTCCGTACCGGGGAATTGCCACCACGGCGAGGGTGACGCAGATCCCCGCGCCGATAACATTGGCGATCAGATCCACTCGCTGCTTGCTGAGTGCTATTAATCCTCGCGAAGCGATCATCACGACACAAAACGGTATTGTGCTGAGGGCAAGGATATTCAATACAGGCGCGGCATCACCGTAGCCCATGCCAAAAAGCAATTCCAGCACAGGACGGGCCAAAAACCCCGATGCGATCGATGCTGCTGCGGCCGCACCCAGCGGGAGCCGAGCTTTAGCGACGAGATATCGTCCGATCTCATCCGGAGATCCCGCGAGCCGGGCCAGTGCAGGCTGCATAACGGTGACGTAACTTGCCATCAGTATCGTTACAGGTATCAGAAAGCGCGAGGTCGTCCCGAGGGCCGCTGTCTCCGCGTGGGTGCCGAGATAGCCCAGCACGATCAGAACAGCCTGCCAGTTGAACGACGCGACGATTATCGTGGAGCCAAAGGTGCCAGCGATCGACAGCAACCGTTTCAATTCCTGCCGACAAAACTCAAATTTCCTAACCGCCGCAACGTCCGTCGCCAAGTATGCGCCAAGGGCAATGAACCTTACTGCGGCGAACGATAAGCACACCGCGACGAGGCCGCCATCGGCGAGCAGAATGGCGATGGGGACCAAGGTGCGAAGAACATTTTCTATCGTGGTGATCGCCGCAATCCGTCGCGTGCGGTCTTGGGCTATAGAGGAGGCTTCGAAAAGGGCGATCGCTCCAGTCGGTATGAGCGCAAGGCTTAGGACGGCTGCGGATAGTTGGACTTCCAACGAAGCGCTCACAACAGAGGCACTCAACGTCATGAGAAAGGCCAATATAAATCCTGATCCGATAAGCAAAACCGTGGAACTACCCAAAAATCGCGACATGCTGCCATTGGCTTTATTATCGGCCCGGCGGGTGATCTCATTGACCAAATACGGTATTAGGCCGAGTGAAACTACGCTAAAAAACAGCGCATAGAGTCCCATGACGATTGCGAAATGGGCCACTTCCTCAACACTTCGCTGGCGAGCGATCACGATCCAGATGAGGACACTATTTAGGATGCTCGCAGTCCCGGACCACGCCATCCAAAGGAAATTAGAGTTGAGGCCGTTGTAAACGGCCGAAGCAGAAACACGAGATGTAAGTCGGCCCTTCATGAATATTCGGGCGCAGGGCTCGCTGCATGATTGCTCCGCCGAATGCTGGCAAGAGCCATTACGACACCAAGAAGAAGAAAACATGTTCGCATTGGCGGCCGGGCAGAACCGAGCGAGCCCGGCTCCTTGATCCCTGAGATCACCAGAGCGAAAAGAGCGGCAAGGGCCGCCAGGCCAAGTCCGAATAGCAGGCGGTCGTCCGTCTTCATCGACTTGAAGCACTCGATCGCCGCGAAGACGAAGAGAAGGCAGAAGATCACTCCCCCCGGAACACCAACCTCCGTCGTGACATGGGCGAAAACATTGTGGACCGGTTGCGGAAACTCCTGAGAGACAAAATTCCCGGTCTCATCGTATCGGGTCATATTTTGTCGATAGCCATTCAGGCCCACGCCGGTCAAAGGGTTATCCTCGATCATCGACAGTGCATTCTCCATTAGCGGGACACGAACGGCGGCAGCTCCCTGATCGTCACCTGTCAACCGGTCATATATACGCTCCGAGAAAGGGATAAGCAGAACGCCCGCTAACGCAGCGACACCCACAACGGAGACGAAATAATCTTTCCGTTCGTTGCTGGTAAGCCGAAGCCAACCGAATCCCGCCATAAGAACTACCGCGACGACCAGGCCCAGCCAGCTCCCGCGGGCGAGTGACAAAACTATTGCGATCACGCCACTGAATGATGCGGCGACAAGCACCGTTTGCTGTGACAAACTGAAACCTCTGATACGGCAAATAAGAGGGGCAATAACGATCGGAAGCAGCGACGAAATGACCCAGGCCATACCGTTCGGTGTTCGAAGAAATCCGGGCACTCTTGAGAGGAGTTGGCTCTGTGTTCCGAGCTGCTCTTCCTCTGTCCCCGTGCCGAGATATGGCAGCTCGGTCAGCCAACCAAAGGAGTATTGGACCAGCGCGACTCCGCCCGTCATGAGCACTCCGACACCGATGCCGGTTACAAGATCGCTGATCCTGTCTCTGCGCCCAAAATGCGATGCCGTGACGTAAGCGATCAGGATCGACGTTAAGAGAGAGATGAGCGAAAAGCCGCCGAGGGCTGTTGCCCCGGTTGCAACAACGGAAACAGCCGCCGAGACGAACAGGACGCCCAGAAGCCATGCGAAAACCCGGGGGAAGACGATCGTCCGTCGGTCGTCAAAAAAATGGTCGTAGAGAAATAGTATCAGGGCGGCAAACAGTGTGATCGAAACATTAAATCCCGACGGGTCGCTCAGATCATCGATCTTAAAGAAGGTAATGTCATTCTTAAAGAAAAATGATGCGATGAGAGCTATCCGGACAAGGCCGATCAACTGAACATCGAGCGAATACGCAATCAATGCAGTCGCACCGGCGGTGACCAAAGCGCTAAAGAATAAGCCCGGCCCAGTAATTCCTGCCCCGCCCATTGCCACGCCAGCTCCTAGCGCGCAGGATGCGGCAACAGTTGCGATGAGGATCGCCGTCCCCCCGGTCGGTCGAGGCCCTGCCTGGCGGGTGTTGGCACGCTGCTGAACCATTCTCACATAGCTCCCGTGCCGCGAACGACGGACGGGATCGTCTTAAAGAGGATCTTGAGATCGAGGCCGAGCGACCATTTGTCGATGTATTCGAGATCCTGAAGTATCCAGTCGTCAAAGCTCGTTTCGCTTCTGCCGGATATCTGCCAGATACAAGTGATTCCCGGTTTAACGCTGAAACGGCGGTTAAACCATGTCTTGTCAAACCGGCGGAAATCCCGCTCAGGCAGCGGCCTAGGCCCGACGAGCGACAGGTCGCCTAGAACGATATTCACGAGCTGCGGCAGTTCGTCAAGGCTGGTCTTTCGCAGCCATCTTCCAAGGGGCGTGATCCGCGGATCGTCTCGCATCTTAAAGACCGGGCCAGAGGCGTCATTGAGACTCTCGAGATCGTTTTGTCTTGTCTCGGCATCCATGACCATTGTGCGGAACTTGAACATTCGGAAGCGCCGCTTGTTAAAACCGACACGTTCCTGGACAAAGATGGCCGGGCCAGGCGAGGTCAATTTGATTGCTACTGCGATTGCCACTAGCAATGGTGAAGAAACGATAAGCAGAAAAAGGCCCCCCAAAAAGTCGATGGCGTTCTTTATGAAAAGCTGCCAATGTGCCGACGACGTCGGGTAGAGCGAAAGGATCGGCGCCTCACCTATTTCGCCAACGACAGACCGGGAGAGTTTGAGATTGAAGAGGTCTGAATAGACCCGGACGGTGATGCCCTGCTCTTCGGCCGCTCGTGCAATGGATTCCATTCTGTCGTAAAACGTCTTGATCGGCAGGCAAATAATGATCTCGTCAACGACCTTTGACGCAAGAATATGCTCGATTTCGCCAAGCGGCCCCAGGACATCCGGGACATCAAGGTCATCGACAAACCCCGTAAATCGATAGCCGATCTCGGGGTTCTCCTTGATCAGCTGAACGATCTGCTGGCCGCGGCAGCCCGCGCCGACAACAACCACCGACCTGAGGTTGCGACCATGCAGTCGGAACTCCTTCAGCACCCAACGCTTAAAGACGCGTATCGCGAACAGCAAGACGGACGAGGTGATCGCAAAAATAAGCAGGAAACGTTTGGGAAACACACGCCACTCGGCGAGCAGGATCAGCGTGGCGAGGATCATCGTACAAAAGGCGACGGCACGCATTACGTCCGTCAATTCGTCCTTCCAACTCGCGAGCCGCTTTGACCGGTACAACCAGAATGAGGAAAGCACAAAGGCCCAGCTCAGCAAGACGCCTACAGCAAAGATCGAACTGTCCGCCGTCGGGGTCATGATGGCGCGCAGGACATAGGTGACCCCTTGCGGCCCGCCCTCATAGAATGCAAGCCAGAGAGCGAATGAGAGCGCCGCAAGGTCGAGGACCTTGTAGAACAGTATTAAAAGTCCACGAACCCGTTCCTTCATTTTACTCCGCGTCCTTGGCCTTAAGGCGTAGCCGCTGCGGCGGATCAAACCGTTCGATCATCGGCATGGACATCAGCACCGGCAGGCCACAACGGCGTTCAAGTTCACGGGCTGAGAGGACAAGGTCCGTTTCGCCTTCCCGCTGGCTGGTCTTGTCGCGGATCATCGATGCCCCAATTCCCGCGATCAGGCCGACACCGAAAAGGATCAAGAGATTGAGCATCGGTTTTGGCGTCTTTTGCTCACCGTCAGTCCGCGGCGGATCGACGACGCTGAAGTTCAACACGCGCTCCTTGTTGAGCACCTCGCTGATCTCGTTTTCGCGTGCCTTCTTTTGATACAGAAGATAGGCCTCCTCATTAACATCTTGCTTTCGTTTTAACGAGTCGCGTTCGATACTCCTCGCGTTAAGACTAACGAGTTCAGTGTTAAGCTGTGAGGCCTGTGCTGACAGTGTTTTCTCACGTTTTTTTAAGCCGCCAAGACTCGTTTGAGCGATATTTAGATCGCCTTCGAGTTTTCGCCTGAGATCGTTGAGAGCGTAGGACTTTTCCTCCGGCGGATTCTCACGTTCGGCAGCAATGTTGCGCCGAAGCTGTTGGAGCCGGTCCTCGTTCTCGCGGACAAATCGGCTGTTTGGCTTATATTTTTGCAGAAGATCCGTCCGCTGTTGCTCGAGCCTGACTTGTTCTTCCTTCATCCGATCGAGCGCACCGACGTATTTTGATACCGAACTGGTCTGTATCTGTTCGGGCATCGACTCGATCTTCGTCTTAAGGGCGCTTATCCGTACTTCTATTTCGGCGATCTCGGCGGTCGCCGAATTCACCTGAGCCTCGGTGTCGTGGAGTTGCTTTAGCAGCAGTTCGCGCTGAGTGGCGATCTCAGCGCCGGTTACGCCGTTCTGCGAATCGAATTGCTTAAGCTCGTTGGTAGTCTCGCTGAGGCGGTCGCTAAATCGCGCGGTTTGCTCCTTGAAGACCTGCTCGGCTTCAGGCTTTTCATTCATGCGCACATGCAGATCAACGAATTTCTGATAGATAGACTCAAGCGTCCGCTTAGCACGCAGCGGGTCGGTATCGCGATAGGTGACCTTGATCACGCGGGATTTTTTCGTCGGAACCACCTCGAGGTTATCCACGATGTGGTTAACCGCTTTTTCAACCGAGAATGGGTTGTCCTGTTTGTCCTCAGCCGCACCACCCGATTCGACACCGGAAGAAAACTGTTTCGCAAGGTCGTATGCGGACGTTTTTATCCGTTGCCTTGTGTCACTAAGCCAGGTGTCCCCCTTTGGTTTGCGGTCGTTTGCGAGGTCGAGTTCTCTAACGGCGCCGGACACTACCTCGATGCTTTTGAACAATTCGAGTTCAGAGTTGAACTCTTCGTCACTGATCGCGGTCTGTGTGATCTCCTGGTTCTTATCCGAGGGATTGATCTGCGGGTCGATCCGGTCGCGCGATATGATAAGGCTCATCGTCGCCTCGTATTTCGGCGTGATCAGCATTGTGGTTACCATTCCCGATGCGACCACAAGGAACAAGATCGTAAAGATCATGAGTCTTCGGCGCGCAAGATTGCTCAGGCGCGTATTCCGAACCAATGTTCTTGAACTGTCCACGTTAATTTCTCTTAAAACCGCGGCAAAAATGGCCGCACGATATCAACTGCACGGCTAAACTTGGCTATCCGTGATTCGGGAACATAAATGTAGTCGCCGCTCCTGAGCTCAATATCCTTTTGCGTTCCTTTCTGGTTTAGTATTCCCATAACATTCGCGGCCTGGATCCGCCACTCTCCGCGCCCGTCGGGGCGCGCGTGTATTACCATTTTCTTGTTGCCATCGCGTGTGAAACCGCCGGCCAGGAAAACCGCTTGCATTAGCGTCTTCGCCTCGCGAAGATCGTATTTGCCCGGTTTTACGATCTGCCCGGAGATAAAAATGTGCGGGGCCAAAAACTCGATCACCGACACTGTAATGATCGGCTGCAGAAGCACCTCGTCATAAGCCTTTTCGAGAGCCGAACGCAGTTCTACAACGGTAAGGCCCTCAGCCTTTACATCGTTGATTATCTGGAGAGTGATGCGACCATCCGGCCGGACCGTTATGCTTTGCTCGTTGAGATCTGGATTCGTAAAGAACTTTACGCTTAGTTTGTCGCCGTTCTGAATACGGTAGGCCTCTGGTTCCGTCCTTTGGCCGTCACCTGTCTGGGCGGAAGCTATTTTTGGCAGGATCGCCAAGAGAAGCAACAATAATGACAGAACGACTAAGCGCATACTGTAGCGTAATATCCCGGAGGTCGGTTCCAGCATCAAACGACTAATGCGTAGTCGATTCCGAGAGTTTCTTAGAAAATAGCCGGGTCGGGGCTACCAACTGTCTGAAACGTTCCCGAACTTCTTCGAAAAATAGGGCTGTGATGTTAGGACTGGCGGGTTAGCACTCGGGTCAGAACGAGTAGGCAAACGCGAGATTTAGTGTAGGGCGGTTCGTCTAAGCGAGATTGTAACAGAACGTGTTGAAGCCCTCGCCGGCTCCAGTAATAGAAAAGGGCGGGTTCTTGTGCCCGCCCTTGGTCGCGTTGAAATTCAGGATCGGCGGCTACGGTGTGACCTCGACGAATCGTGGAAGCGAGATCGGTTGATTTAGATAGACGCCGAATTCCGTGCCCGATTTGACCTCTGCCTCGGGCCCTTTTAGGAGCCTTTCGCCAAGAAAGCCTGCTCCGGCCCCAATTACCGCACCAATCGCAGTCGCTTTTCCACCGCCGACCATTGCACCCAAGACAGCGCCGCCGGCTGCACCGCCACCGATAAAGATGATCTTGCGATGCTTCATCTTATCGCCGCTTACGGTGCCCTCGTCGTCGCTCGAGGACTTGCCTTCAGTTAGCTCAGTCAGCGAGCCATTCATCGTCCGAACTCGTCCATTGGGCAGTTTGACGGAGATAAAACTTGCATCGATCTCGCCGGGCTTACCGCCCTTGGCGGCCGGTTTGACCGCATCGACGCGGCCCGTAATGCGGCTGCCGGTCGGTATGACGACCACGCCGGTGCTCGAGTAAACCGGCTCAGTGACAGTCACGAAAAAAGTATTCCCGACCTTGGCCGTCTTTGAGCTGAGCGTCTTCTCAATACGGACGCGCATCACGGTGCCGGTATCGACGCTATAGACTGGTGTAACCGGCTTCACCTTTGATTTGCGCACGACCGGCTTCCTTTTGATCACCGGTTTTTGGGCGGAAACAACGCTGACGCCGCAGAGCAACAGCAGCGAGAGCAATGCGATAATGGACTTAGAATATGATCTTTGTTTCATTGGTTTTCTCCTCAGGTTCCGAGATCAAAGAGCAACGGCGGGAACAAATGGCCGTGCGCCGCATTTGACACGAAGGTAGAAGCATAGGTTGCTAAGAATGTGATGTCAATTTTTTGAAATCCTTCGAGATTAGACATATATTTGACCGACAACATAATTTCACAACTCCAATGGAGCGGCCCCCGGCATCAAAACCGGGGGTCGACCAGTTTAAGAGTAAGGTTAAACAAAGTTTTGCAGGAGAACATATGCAACTGATCGCCCCGACTTTTTTGCTTTTCGCGCTGAACCTGTTGGATGCCTTGCTGACGATAGTCTGGGTGCGTAGCGGGGTTGCGACCGAGGGCAACCAGTTGATGGCGAGTCTCCTGGACATAGGCAACGGGCCCTTTCTGCTTGTCAAGATCGGAATTGGATTGATCGCCGGTGTTGTTCTCATCCGCTGGGGAAGCCGGCCTTTGGCGAGGTATGGCCTTGTGATCGCGCTTGCGGTCTATCTAGGATTGATGGCGGTGCATCTGTTCACGGGCCTGGCGGCTTTTGGTGTTGTGTCAAATACGGCGCTCCACGATGCTGCGCAATCGCTCATGATCTGACGTTTATCGAAACACCGATCCCCCAACCTTCGTAACTCAATACGCAACCCGCGCGGATTTTTGAAGCATCAAAAATCTGGTATTTTACAGTTTCGGAAGGTAGGTAATTATGTCCAGACAATCTGTCTATCAGCTCTCGAGCCGACAATTATTGTTGCTCGCACTTTCGAGCGCCCTCGCGGCGGTCGGTGTTTCCGCTCTTGTCTACAATTACGGCAACTATTGGTTTAGCCAACAGGCATCGCCGCCTGCGTTTGCTGAGGATGTCGAGCGGTCGATCTCTGACCCTTCGACCGTCAGCGATGAACAGAACAGCATCGAGGTTTATCGGACGATCAGTCCGGGCGTGGCGTTTATCAATACCACGTCCTACACGCAAGACTGGTTTGGCAACGAGCAGGAAGGCAAAGGTAACGGCTCGGGCTCTGTGATCGATGCTAACGGCCATATCGTGACCAATTTTCATGTGATCGAGGGGGCACAAAAACTTACCGTTAGTTTTGGCGGCGACAAGGTCTATCCGGCGACGGTTGTCGGTGGTGATCCTGATACAGACCTTGCGGTGATCAAGATCGATCCGCCGGCGGGTATGACGATCGTGCCCATAGGCGACTCGGATAAGCTGATCGTCGGTCAAAAGGTTCTGGCGATCGGCAATCCGTTTGGGCTCGACCGAACGCTGACGACGGGCGTTATTTCCGGCCTTCAGCGTCCGATACGCGCCCGGAACGGTCGTCCGATAGACGCCGCTATCCAGACCGACGCATCTATCAATCCCGGAAACTCAGGCGGGCCGCTGCTCGACAAATTTGGCAAGATGATCGGCATCAACTCACAGATACTCTCGCCGGCGGGTGGTTCGGTCGGCGTGGGATTTGCGATTCCGGCGGCGACTGCCAAGCGTATTATTCCGCAGTTGATCCAGTTTGGTGAGGTCCGGCGTCCAAAGCTTGGAGCTAGCCTTCCGAGCGTAGAGGATCTCAGGCAGCGGGGCTATCGGATGCCGGTTGAGCAAGGGCTAATGGTATTGCAGATACAACCCGGCGGATCAGCGGATCGTGCCGGTTTGCGAAGCGTCACGTCGGATGGCCAGATCGGCGATATCATCCTGTCGGGCGAAGGCCAGAAGCTAAACAATCTTGATGATCTTTATCGCCTGCTTGACCGAAAACAGATCGGCGACACCGTCAATTTTGAGGTTTTTCGTGCTGGTCGAAGCATAACGGTCGCCGTCCGCCTGCTCGGAAGTCCGGGCAAAACGGCTCAGCCATCGCGGCGGACGTCCTAACTTTTTGGTATATGACCTATCGATGGAGGCTGCCGTAACCGGCAGCCTCTTATTGCGGGTTGGGCGTGCTAAAGTTAGATCGATGCTTGAATACGAGCTACAGCGGGCGATCTCACTTGCTCAGGCCGCGGGCCGCGAGATAATGGCCCATTATGCGACAGAATTTGTCGCAGAAGAAAAAGTAGGTGTCGACGACCACGCGGAACCTGTCACTGAAGCCGATCGGCGTGCCAGCCGCATCATTGTCGAGGCCCTTGAGGGCGATTTTCCGCACGACGCCGTGTTGTCCGAAGAGGAACCTGACGATATTGAGCGGCGGCTCGCCAGCGAGCGTGTCTGGATAATCGACCCGCTCGACGGGACGGCGGGCTTTGTGAAACGCGACGGCGATTTCTCAGTCCAGATCGGCCTCGCGGGGGCTGGCGTTCCCGTTGTCGGGGTTGTTTACATGCCGTTTCATAGGATATTAAGTTATGCGGCAAAGGGAACGGGAGCATTTGTCGTGAGAGGCGATGAAGAGCCGCGGCGATTGACGACGTCGAATACGGCTGAACTGGAGCGGCTGACGCTCGCAATGTCGCGTAACCATCCAAGCTCTCGCATGGGCACGATCATAGAGGCATTCGGGTTTGAAAAGATCCACAATCGCGGATCGGTCGGGCTTAAGGTCGGCTTGATAGCAGACCGGACCTGCGACATTTACATTCATCCGAGCCCGCGGACAAAGCTCTGGGACACATGCGCTCCGCAGATCATCCTCGAGGAAGCGGGCGGGCAGTTTACCGACCTCTTTGGCCAGCCGTTCAGATATGACCGGCGTGACCTTCAAAACCGTAACGGTATCCTCGCGAGTAATGGCGCGGCCCACCAGGCAGCTATCGAACGGCTAAAGCCGCTGCTCGATGAATTTGGCCGAGTTCCGTATCAATACTAGGTTCTCTCCATAGCGCTTAAGTTATTGTGTTTGACATCTTATTATGTTAAACATATACCTCAAGTAGCTCTTCAGCGCGCTCAGTCTAAATAGAAAAAGGGAAGAATTTACGTGCTTACTGATTCATTAAGCGCCGCCGCGGTCAATACCGCAGAGGAACGGCCGGTCATCAAAGCGGGCGATTATCTGAACAAGCTCACGGGCGAGCATGTCGAGTACGAATGCCGGCGAAAGCTCGATGCCGGAGCAAAAGAGATCGTCCTCGACTTTCGTGAGACCGAACTGGTGAACAGTATAGGCATCTCGATACTTCTCGGCATTGTCGATCTCGCAGCAGCTCGCGGAGCAAAGATCGTTTGCTCGGACGTGAAAGAAGAGACCATCGAACTGTTTGAGATGCTGGGCGTGACAAAGCATGTGACATTAGCGTGAGGCGGCTTAACTATGGCAGAACATGATCACAAACTGATCCATGCGTTCGGGGCACTGGCCGAACTCGGCCAGGAGGTCACGAACAAGAGCAGTTTTCAGGAAACGATACGCACATCGCTGCATTTGCTGTCGGGTGCTCTCGGTATAATGCGCGGTGCGGTGGCCAGATATTCGCGCTTTGGCCACGAACTGAACATGCTCGCCGTTCGCAGTCTTGGCGACGATTTTCCGCTGAGCCTGACGTTGACTCCTGAGGACGAACGCCAATTCCTCTCCTGCGGCCTCCACCCGATCGAGATACGAGACGCTCAGGTCCTTCCATTCTTTCAGATTTATGACACGAGCTTTGGCGGGCGGCGCCTGCAGCTATTTGTGCCGTTGGTGGTCCGTGATGAGATAGTCGGTGCGATCTTCCTCGGTGAAAAGGCAACGGGCGAGCCATACACGAATTATGAGAAAGACATCGTGTGTGCGATGGGCCATCACATCGGCGTGGCGATAGCCCAACGCAACCTAATGGCTGAGATCGAGCGTCAGGCCGACGAGAATAGACGGCTGTTCGATGAGATGCGCTCGACGTATCACGATACCGTAAAGGCCTTTGCCGCAGCGATCGACTGTAAGGACAAATATACAGAAGGACATTCGGTCCGCGTCGGGCGATTCTCTGAGATCATCGCTTCGGAGCTCGGCTGGGGCAAGGAAGAGACCGAGGGGGCGGCCGTCGCGGGCTATCTGCACGATGTCGGCAAGCTGACCGTCGAGCGCAAGATCATCAATGCCCCATATCGAATTAACGCCAAGGAATCTGCTGAGTTGAACAAGCATCCGACGGTGGGCTACGAGATACTCCAGCCGATCCACCACCCGTATGCAGACGTGCCGCTGGCGGCAAAATCTCATCACGAACGCCT
>JAGOWF010000193.1 GCA_018060305.1 Pyrinomonadaceae bacterium | reverse complement strand
CGATATAGTTCTGACCATCGACACGACGATACAGTATCTGACCGAGCAGGCCCTTGAGCGCGGTGTCGCCTCGGCCGATGCGAAATCGGGAATGGCCATAGTGATGCGGCCGAAAACCGGAGAGATACTGGCGCTGGCAAACTATCCGACATTCGACCCAAACACGATAACCGAATCTGCCGCCGAGCACATTGGCAACAAGGCGATCCAGTCGGTGTATGCGCCGGGATCGGTGTTCAAACTCGTGACCTATGGTGCCGCGCTGGAAAAGAAGATGATATCGCCCGAGGGAACGATCAGCGCAGGGAACGGGACGATTACCGTCGCGGGACACACTTTTGCGGATTCTCACGCGGTCGGAACGGTTAGTTATGCCCAGGCGATGGCGCACTCGAGCAATGTCTGCGCGATCAAGACGGGACTTAGCGTAGGGCGAGATGATTTCTTTGCGTTGGTCCAGCGGATGGGCTTTGGGGCGAAGACGGGCATTGAACTGCCGGCTGAGGTTTCCGGCATTGTGCGTTCGCCCGACAAGTGGAACGGCGATTCGCTGGCGTCAATGTCGATCGGCTATGAAATTAGCGTTACGGCGTTGCAAATGCTGACCGCGTTTGCGACGATAGGCAATGACGGAATCAGGATCCAACCCCACATAATTAAAGAGATTCGACACTCGGACGAACAGCCGAAAACCGTTACCGAACCTGCTAAAACGCAGGTAGTTTCGGTCGACGCCGCGCGCGGGCTTAAGACGATGCTGCGGCAAGTCGTCCTCACCGGAACCGGCCGGCGGGCGGCACTGAACGGTTACACGGCTGCCGGCAAAACGGGCACGGCGTGGAAGTTTAACGCATCGACCAAATCCGTTGATTCGAGCAAATACATCTCTTCATTTATCGGCATGGCCCCGGCTGAGGATCCTGAGATCGTAGTAGCCGTTGTGATGGACGAGCCCAAGGCGGGCGCACGTGACGGCGGGGGTGTGTCGGCGCCGGTGTTTCGCGAGATCGCACAGGGCACAATGAAGTTGATGAACGTGCCGACGACACTGCCGGTCAAGCCCGAACCGCCTGTCGAGGCGAAACCGAGCGAAAAGACGTTGGCAAAGACACCCGCGAAGGAAGTTGATGTCAAAGAGAGCAGCAAACCGGCGGAGCGGCCCGGCGAGAAGAAAGGGAAGAAGGACAGTAAGCCGGCGAGCGATAAGAGGCTGAATGTGCCCGGCAAGCTGACAGCATTACTGCCGCGCGTGCGCGAGCCGGTGTTTTTACAATGGAGTAAGAGAAAGAAATTTGAGACTTGAGATCGCAATCAAATGGATGAATGCTGCCGCGACGGAAATTGATCCCGCTTTGCTGATACGCGAAGTGGGGTCTTTTGCGATTGATTCGCGCGAGGTCGAGCCTGGCGGCGTCTTTTTTGCGCTCTCACAGCCTGAGTATCGCGACAATTGTTTTAATGGCGAGTTTGAGGATGCGACGAAGTATGTTCCGGCGGCTTTTGAGCAAGGCGCTGCCGCCTGCGTCGTGCGAGCCGATAGATTTGATGAGCGTCGGGCCGAGCTCGAGCGGTTTAGGAGCCGGCTTATCTTCGTTGATGATGCGATCGCGGCATTGCAGCGGTTGGCGCTCGGCATATACCTTGATTGGGGAAAGCCCGTCGTTGCGATCACGGGCAGCGCGGGCAAGACGACGGCTAAGGAGTTGACCGCGCACGTCCTGTCAGCGTCCGGTCGGAAAGTGCTGCGGAACATCAAGAATTACAACAATGGCCTCGGCCTGCCCCTTACGGTATTAAATCTTGCGAAGGACAACAGTTACGACCTTGCGGTTCTCGAGATGGGAATGTCCACGCCAATGAACGAGATCGCCCGCCTGTGCCGCATCACGCCGCCTGACGTCGCGGTCGTGCTAAACGTGCTTCCCGTGCATGTCGAGCACCTCGGATCGATCGAGAATGTAGCCAAAGCCAAGGCTGAGATCGTCGAGGGGATGAAAGACGACGGCACGGCCGTGCTGAATGCCGATGATCCGCTGGCCGCAGCGATGGCACCCTTAGGTCAGGGGCGGACGATCACGTTCGGCTTTGCGGAGGATGCCGATGTGCGGGCTGACAATGTTCGGTTTGAACGATTCGGAGAGACTCGTTTTTCATTGGCCAGCGGTGGCGAAACGGCCGAGGTCGCTTTCCGGCTGAATGGTAAGCATAATATCCTCAATGCATTAGCGGCCGCGGCTGTCGGCGTAAGTTTTGATATGCCCGTGGCCGATATTGCGAACTCGCTAAGCTCGGTCGAGCCGCCGACACAGCGCGGCGAAGTGGTGCATTTTGCGGACGGCTTCACCGTGATCAACGATTCGTATAATTCGAATCCGGCCGCGCTGCTGTCGATGGTCGATACACTTGTCGAGGGAAGCTCATCGACGTCGCGACGGATCGTTGTCGCGGGTGAGATGCTCGAGTTGGGCGAGAGTGCAGCCGCTGTCCACCGCGAGACGGGTGCAAAGATCGCGGACGCAGGTATCGATCTTTTGATCGGTGTTCGTGGCCTTGCGGCCAATCTCATTGAGGGGGCAAGAGATGCCGGACTCGCCGCCGTCGAATTTGCCGCAGATTCCACCGCGGCCGGCGAGCGCTTGGCCGATATCATTCGGCGAGGCGATGTGGTCCTCGTAAAAGGCTCGCGCGGTGTGAGGACAGAGGCGGTGATAGAAAAGCTCTCGGAGAAGTACAAATTGGAGGACGCCGGATAAGCGATGCTCTACTACTTCCTTTATCAGTTTCTCTTTCAGGGATACGGGCGCCAGAGCGAATCGTATCTCTTCAAAGGCCTCAACGTCATTCAGTATGTCACGTTTCGAACGGCGTTGGCGGCGGTCACGGCACTTCTGATCTCGCTGCTGTTGGGCGGCCGCGTGATCCGCAAACTGGCCGACATGAAATACGGCCAGGAGATCCGTGAAGAGGGCCCGGCCTCGCATCATGACAAACGCGGCACGCCGACGATGGGCGGCGTTCTGGTGATCGGAGCTGTATTCATTTCGACCGTGTTGTGGGCAAGGCCGGACAGCCTTTATCTGTGGATCGCACTGGGGGCGACGACGCTGTTTGCGGTCGTCGGCTTTGCGGACGATTACATTAAGATCGTCAAAAAACGCAGCCTCGGGCTGACCGCCTGGCAGAAGATCGGCGGACAGCTTGCGATCGCGCTGTGTGTTTGGGGCCTGCTCTGGGCATACAGCGGGTATCCATGGAACTTTAGCATCCCGTTTCTCAAGGCCACGGCCGAGGCAAATCCGGCACTCAGCATTAGCTGGGTCGGACCCATTATTTACGGGGCGTTTATCATTTTTATCCTGCTTGGCTCGTCTAATGCCGTGAACCTGACAGACGGACTCGACGGGCTGGCCAGCAGCGTGGCGTTTATAGCAATGGCGGCGTTGACGGCCCTGACATACCTCGCGAGTGATGCACGATGGGCCGAGCGGCTGGACATCACGCATAATCCGGCTGCGGCCGAGTTGACGGTGTTTTGCGGGGCGATGGTCGGGGCGAGTTTGGGCTTTTTGTGGTATAACGCGCCGCCGGCCGAGGTGTTTATGGGCGACACCGGCTCGCTGGCCATTGGCGGCGCTCTTGGCACTGTTGCGATCCTTACGAAACAGGAATTCTTGCTGCCCTTCATCGGCGGCGTGTTTATCCTGGAGGCGGCATCGGTGATGCTGCAGGTCGGTGTGTTTAAGCTAACAAAGCGTGGCGGCAATCCCGGCAAGCGCATCTTCAAGATGACGCCGCTGCACCATCATTTCGAGATGTCAGGCTGGAAGGAACCGAAGATCGTGTTCCGATTTGTGATCGTGGCGATATTGTTTGCGTTGCTGAGCTTATCGACGCTCAAGCTGCGTTAGGTATCAATTAGGACAGGATGGACAGGATGAATAGGATGAAAACGATTGAAATCAGATATCGGCCAAGACTTTGAATCCTGTAAATCCTGTCTATCCTGTTTGAAAGTCAGCTAAGTGTATGCAGATCGAAGGCAGAAAAGCGCTCGTTCTTGGTGCCGGTAAGTCGGGCATTGAATCGGCGCGCTTTCTGGCCGCTCGCGGCGCGACCGTTGCACTGCACGACAAGAAGCAGGTCGAGGACTGGTCGGACGCGGCACGTGGACTTAAGGCATCGCACGGCGTGGGCCTGATCGGCGGAGACATCCCATCTTGGCTTCTCGACCAGATCGATCTGGTTGTCATTAGTCCGGGCGTGCCGACAAACACGATCCCCGCCCGCTACGTTGATCGAAAGGACGGCGAAGTGATCGGCGAGGTCGAGCTTGCATTTCGCTTTATGAAGGGCCGCATCGTTGGCATCACCGGCTCGAATGGCAAGACGACAACGACGGCGCTGATCGGTGAAGTGCTCAAGAACGCTGCTATCCCAACGCAAGTTGGCGGCAATATCGGCACACCGCTGCTGAGTCTCGCTGAGACCTCGCGTGACGACGGCTGGACGGTGGCCGAGCTTTCGAGTTTTCAGCTTGAGACGATCGTCGATTTTCGTCCGACGGTTGGCATTTGCCTGAACGTAACGCCAAATCACCTTGACCGTTATGCGGGATTCCAGGATTACGCCGGTGCGAAACACCGCCTGTTTATGAATCAGACGTCCGACGACGTTGCCGTCCTGAATGCGGACGACGAGATCACCGCGAGTTGGGCCGCCGGACTAAGGGCGAATGTCGTGTTGTTCAGCGTCGAGCAGGAATTGGACGAGGGAATGTTCCTTCGCGGCCGGGACCTGGTGTGCCGGGCAAACGGGTCGGAAAAGGTGCTGACGACCCGCGACGCCGTTTTCCTTCGCGGGCTTCACAACGTCGAGAATGTTCTCGCGGCGATGGCGGCAGGCCTGGCATGTGGTGCATCGCCCGAATCTATGCGCCAGACCGTAGCGGAATTCAAGGGTGTCGCCCACCGGATCGAGTTTGTTGCGGAGATCGCAGGCGTGAACTTCTATAACGATTCCAAGGCGACGTCCGTCGATGCGACGAGCAAAGCTCTGGAGGCGTTGAGCAGCCCGACCGGCAAGACGATCTTGATACTCGGCGGACGCGGCAAGAATGCCCCATATGCACCGCTGATTCCGTTGATCGAATCGTCGGTTCGTGTTCTCGTCTTGATCGGTGAGGACGCTGACAATATTGAATCACAGCTTGCCGGACACGCGCCGATGATGCGGGCCGATTCGTTGGAAGATGCTGTCGGCAAAGGCTTTGCGGCCGCAGAAAGCGGTGATTCAGTCCTGCTCGCCCCGGCGTGTGCGAGCTTTGATATGTTTAGGAGTTTTGAGGAACGGGGCGAGGTCTTTAAGGCCGCCGTAAAGAATATAGCTGATAGCCGCGAGCTATCGGCGAATACCTAAGTGGAAGAGAGACGTCCAGATTGGTTTATGTTTGGCATCGCGGTCGCGCTGGCGTTGTTTGGCGCGATGATGGTGTTTAGCGCGTCGGCGATGTTTTCGCTAAAGGAGAGCGACTCGGCGAGCCAATATACCTATTTCTATAAGCAGATCGGCTTCACCGTTGGCGGGCTGGTCGCGATGT
>JAGOWF010000192.1 GCA_018060305.1 Pyrinomonadaceae bacterium | reverse complement strand
GCCTTTAGCTCCAATTCATTCGGCCACCTCACATCAGGCCATCGGCCGTGGACGATGTGTTCGGTGATCGCTTCGAGAGCACGGTTCTTTTCATCAGCATCCTCAACCAGCATCGCCTTGCCCAGCATAACGACCGAGCGGTAATTGATCGAATGATGAAAAGCCGAGCGTGCCAGCACAAGCCCGTCAACCAGCGTCACCGTTACGCACACATCGACACTCTTTGACAATTCACGCAGCATCCGGCTTGCCGCCGAGCCGTGAATATACAAATTGTCACCGATACGCCCATAAGCCGTCGGGATCACATACGGCTGAGCGTCAACGACAAATCCAACGTGGCAGATGAATGCCTCATCGAGGACCGCGTTGATCGTCTCGCGGTCATAGTTGCCGCGTTTCGGCAACCGGCGAACGCGCGTCTTTTCACTTTGCATCTCGTTTACGTTCATATTGGTGAACCCTGTGATTATACAGGCGTGGGGGCCGCCTCAAGAGAACATCGCTACAATTTTTGATCACTGCGTAAAATTTCGCGCTCGTTGCGGGATATTTCCGATTGTGCCATGCCCATTAGATCACGAAGGGGCCCAAAGGAGCGGTCGATGGGGCACTGCATTCAGTTCATTTCAGGCACGGGATGTGCGTTAGCAAACGGTAAAGGGCCTGAGTGAGGTGCGTGAGGCCGGATCTCAATGACTGTGATGATGGCAGAGCACCTCTCGGGCATGGAGGCCGCAATGAGATTCATAGGTCGCACTACTATTACCGTATTGGTGTTCTCGTGGTTCATCATATCTCCTGTATTTACGCAGTCCTATTATCGGTCGAACCAGCCCGGAACGGACGAGGGCACCGTCGAATTATCTCGCGCAGACATCAAATCGGCTGTGCTCGCAGGCATCAAAACCTACCTCGATCAGATGAACGGGACGTGCTTCGAGAGCGGCGGATTCAGCATTGGTGATTATGACAAGTTTGTCGCTGCCCTAAACCGAAACATCCAGGAGATCGTTGTCGGCAAGGACGGATCGGATTGGCTCAATGCGAATTCTTCGGGGGCCAACTCGTCACACTACGATCCTTGGGGTAGTGTTGGCGACGCGTATATCTACTTCCGGTTCGTTCCGCAGAAGCGTATGTCCATGCCCGGTCGCCAAACGATGTTGCACGAGGTGACCCATCACATCGAGTGGCTAAACGGCGTAAAGCAGGGTTCGAAGGTGAAAGATCCGAAAACCGGCAAAAAGGTGAACAATCCTGCCTCGGAGCGTAACTCGGAGTATCAGGATAAGGTAACGGACGCTCTCGTGCCGTGGTTTGCCCATGACATCGCGCTTTCAAAACAGAAGGTCCCGCTCGGGACAGCCATATCAGCGTGGAAAGATGTTGAAAAGGCCCTAAAAAAGGGCGAGAACGGAGACTTTGCTCCGGGCGTAAAGCACGACCGAAACCTCAAAGACCTCACAGGCTTTTATGCGGATTACGACGCCCTAGTAAACCATTACAAAAGTGGGAAATGCGGTGAAGACCTCCGGACGCTGATGTATCTTGTAGAGATATTGCCGCAGCTCGACTGGGCTCTTGATATGACCGGCCCGAAAGAGGTGACCTTGGGCGATGAAGTGACGATCACGGCCAAGCCTTTCGACCATGTTGAAAAAGAGTTCGACGTCGTTCTGGATAAGAAACTCAAGGCGAAGTTCCGCTGGCGAATACCGCGTCGCGATCCCGTCTATGGGCAAACCCTAAAGTTCAAACCGACCGAAGCGATCTCATATACCGTCGTTGTTGACCTTGTGGTCCCGTTTATGGGCAAAGACCAGACGATAGCGCACGGAGAACACACCGTCGCGGTGAAGCCAAAGCCGACGCCGACGCCGACACCGACGGAGATCGACACATCCAAGTACGAGTTCGCCGGCAGCGTTCCGGGCGTTTGGGAGGGTGGCGGCGACAAACAGACCTTTCATTTCAAGCGGCAGAAGGCAACCTCGCACGCGCCGGGCGAATGCCAATGGGAGGGTTACGTCAACGCCGAAGTCTGGGGGCGGCTGGATGACTATCGGTCACCGAGCGCGGATGAGGTCAACCGGAAGATCGCCGACATCACCGCATCGAATAAAGCGTGGGGCAAAACGACCAAAGTGACCGACCTGAATATAAGCGGGTTTAAGGGGAAGATGGTCCATTCGAGCGTTGCGTGGTACGCCGGTGGATGGTCGGATGCCGGTTTCCGGGCAGAATCGGTGGCGGTCAGCGGTGTCGGATGGGCGTTTAAGGATCGCCACGTTGTCGAGGTCGGATACAGCTCCGGCGGCGCCGGTTGCTGGACCAATACGCTCAAAGCATTTTTGAATGCTCACGCGACGGCTGCGCAGGCCGAGGCGACCGCCATCATCGCGAGCCTCTCGATCGTAAAGAAGGGTGGCTGGACCAAGATCCCATACAATGGCCCGCCGCTGACGGGCCCGGGCCCATCAGCGACACCCGCACCGACACCGAAACCGACACCAAAGCCAACACCCAAACCGACGCCTAAGCCGACACCTAAGGCAACACCCAAACCTACGCCAAAGGTGACGCCCAAGCCGACGCCGACGCAAAAACCGCCGGCGGGTAAGCCTACTCGCATCTTCAATAACGGCAATATCTGGGGCGTGCAGAATCGTCCGACAAAGCCGACCATCATAGATATTCCCGTTCCATACGTGATCACGGCTGTGACCACATACCACTGGAACGACGCCTCGGGAACCGCGAAACCGGGTACTATCGCTCTTCGATCAGCCAGCGGAAAGGTTTACGGCCCTTGGCAGGCGACAGGCTCGCCGGGACAGGGCGGCGTTAGGAATGCGTATTGGACGGTGAAGCCAAATATCGTCCTGCCGCCGGGCAAGTACACGATCGTAGATTCGGACCCGGCATCATGGGCTCAAAACTCCGGCAGCGGCGGTTCAGGACACGTGATGATCGACGGTTATCCGGCGGGCGGGCAGCCGGTTATTAAGCCGCCGGCCACAGGCGGGGGATATGTTACGGCAGTATTTCAGAATCTGTCGTCGGAGGCGGCGCATATATTCGCCGACGGCGAGACATTCGGTCCGGGTAATAAGATCCCGCCCGGCGGACGGCGGGAGGTTAGGATAAAGATGCCGGCAACCGGACGGATCAAGTTCGTCGTCGGCCGCAGCGGGCAGGTGATCTCAACGCGAAACTGGGACGGCGACCCCGGTGATCTGAGCCGGTATCCCGTGGTCAAGTTTGACGGCCGACAATTGGTAGTGACTACCGGTTTGCGATAGCTGACAGGGCCTATTTGGCCGCCATCCAATTGTCCCCAACGCCGACCTCGACCACGATCGGGACGTCGAGTGTGGCGGCGGATTCCATTTCTTGCTTGATGATCTCGGATGAGCGCTCGACCTCGGCCTTGGGCGATTCAAAAAGCAATTCGTCGTGCACCTGCATTATCATCGTCGTCGCTAAGCCATCTTTTTTCAATGCGTTAGCGACGCGGATCATGGCGATCTTTACGATATCGCTGGCGGTGCCCTGGATGGGCATGTTGATGGCCTCGCGTTCCTGACGGCTGCGGACCGTGTAATTGCGGTCGTTGATGGACGCGAAGTATCGACGGCGGCCGAATAGTGATGTTACGAATCCATTCTTTCTTGCGTCCTCAGGCGTGCGATCCATATATTCGCGAATGCCCTTGTAGGTCTCAAAATAATCGTCGATCACTTTGCGTGCCTCGGCTCGCGAGATGCCGACGCGGGTTGACAGCCCGTATGCCTCGACCGCATAGGCGATGCCAAAGTTGACGATCTTGGCAAGGCGGCGTTTTTCTTTTAGATCTTTTGCGTCGGCCGCGCCGAAAACCAGCCGGGCCGTCTGCGCATGGATATCCTCGTTATTCCTGAATGCCTCCAGCATCCGCGGGTCTTGCGTGATGTGGGCCAGTATCCTCAGTTCAAGCTGTGAATAATCCGCCGAGATCAGCTTGTTGCCTTTTTCGGGAATGAACGCCTTGCGAATCTGCTGGCCGAGCTCGGTGCGGACGGGAATATTTTGCAGATTTGGCTCGGTCGATGACAGGCGGCCGGTCGCGGCGACGGTCTGATTGAGGCAGCCGTGGACGCGGCCATCGTCGCGGATCATTCGCGGCAGCGCGTCGGCGTAGGTCGCCTTGAGCTTGTCCATTTCGCGGTAGTCGATGATGAACTGCGCGATCTCGTAGGTTTGAGCGAGTTCGACAAGCACGTCGTGGCTGGTAGAGATCTGGCCGGTCGCGGTCTTTTTGCCGGTTGCGATGTTAAGTTCGCCAAAGACCTCGCCGACCTGCTTTGGCGAGCCGATATTGAACTCACGGCCCGCGAGGTCGAATATCTGCTTGCTTAGTTTTGTCAGATCGTCTGCGATAGTGGCAGAGAATCTCGTCAGGTCGTTGCCATCGACCTTCATTCCGGCAAGTTCGATATCGAGCAGCACGTCGATCGTCGGCATCTCAATCTCGGCATAGACCTTTTCGAGGCCGTTCTCACGGATCTTGCTCCTTAGGATCGGTGCGAGGCGGGCTGCGAGGTCGGCCGTCTCAGTCACGCGAAACGACGCTTCGTCGAAGCCCTCAGACACCGATCGCGCGAGATCGGTATCAAGATATGCTTGCGCGAGAAAGTCGATACCGTAGCTCGAACGGCCCGGATCGAGCAGATACGCCGCGACCATCACGTCGTCATTGGCCGGAAGTGGCCGGATGCCGAGCTTTAGCAAGGCTGCGGCCTGACGTTTTGCATCGTGAGCATAGCGGTCGAAATATGGGTTGGTCAGGATGTCGCTGATCGGCCTGACGGCGGCATTCGCGCCGCCCTCGAACTTCTCGAGATCGATATAGAACGCCTCGCCGCTGCCTAGCCCGACGGCAACTCCGAACGGCGGCAGTTTGTCATATGCGCTCGACTTTTCGTTCGAATTGGTGTCGTTTACGTGATAGCTCCACTGCGGATCGTCGAGCAGGCGGCGGATGAGTTTGTCGAGGTCAGCTCGATTCGTGATCGTGGAATATTGTCCGGCGACCGCGCCGCCGGTGTGCGTCGGTAGGCTGTCAAACAGGCCGCCACCGTCCGCGGCCGTCGGCACAGAGCCAGCCACGCCGTCGCTGAATTCCTTCATCAAGGTCTTAAATTCAAGCTCGTGAAACAGCTCATACGCTGCTTTTCGGTCGGATTCGGCACGTTTCAGGGCTTCCAGATCGAGATCGATCGGCACCTCGCAGTGGATCGTTGCGAGCTCAAGCGACTGACGAATTATCGCCTGATTGTTTCGCAGGCTCTCTCGATATGTCTTGTGCGTTATCTCGTCGGCTCGCCGCATTGCCTCTTCGGCTGAGCCGTATTCGAGGACTAGCTTTAACGCACCTTTGCTGCCGATGCCGGGGGCGCCGGGAATGTTATCGACAGAATCACCCATCAGCCCGAGCAGATCGATGATCTTGTCAGGCGGCACGCCAAATTTGTTAATGACCCACGCGTCGTCGCACCATTCGACGGGCGGGACGGGCACTTTGCGTTTTACGTTGACCGAGTTTTGCCGCATCGCGATCACGTATGGAT
>JAGOWF010000191.1 GCA_018060305.1 Pyrinomonadaceae bacterium | reverse complement strand
CACAATATTCGACGCGTCTGAAATGGCCCGCACTTGGACCTCAGGCACCGAAGGTTCAAGCAGTTTGGGTATCACCAGATCCTGCGGCACCAACTTGACCGTGGTCGGCGCAGCGGACGCCCATATGGCAGCGTTCGGATTCAGCGCGAGATCGCTGATCGGCGTCAAGTAAAGCTCTGCCTGTCTGGCCGTGTCGCCGGGCGACGCCAGAACTAGGCTCAGAGCTAATAGGGCCACCGGCCGCATTCAATATCTCCTGCTATGGGCAATTGGTGCGCGTGATCTGGTGAAGGTTGTCGTAGGCCGGCCGAATGTGCACCGGCTCTTTGAACGGCACGTTGACCAGTTCCTTTCCGTTCTCGTCCATCCCAATGGCTTTGTCGCCGACGCGTTTCCATTTGCGGACGATACTGGCGGTCGAGCCAAACAATCCGAGCAAGCTCGTTAGCTCGGGATCATTTGGTGCGTTTCTATAAACCTCGACCGCCTTATCGACGCCCGGCCCAAACATCTGCTGCGTAAAGTGCGTCGGCACATGGATGGGCGGGATGTAGTAAACATTCGGTTCGAGCCCGAACTGCGGAAACAGCGGCAGCGCGACCTTCTTGATGTGAACAAGATAGTCGAGCGGATTGTCTTCCTGCGCCTTGTCGGGCGTGTTGAGGAAGCCGGCCATGCGGATCTTGCCGATGCAGTTCTCAAAGCACTGCGGCGACAAGCCCTCCTCGATCTTGGGGTAGCACGCGATGCACTTTTCCGACGTCGAGGTCATCGGATTAAAGAAGACTTTCTTGTAAGGACAGCCGCGGACGCATTCCTGATAGCCGCGGCAGCGGCCTTGATCGACGAGCACGATGCCGTCCTCCGGGCGTTTGTAGATCGAACCGCGAGGGCACGATGCGAGACACGCCGGATACGTGCAGTGATTACAGATGCGGGCCAGATAGTAGAACCAGGCCATGTCATGTGTGCCTTCGAGGCTCGCGCCGCCGTCAACGCCGCCGGCACAGTCGTCTTCGCCGACATTCGGATAAGAGTAATCCTCGTCGCTTGGCCGCCAGCCCAACACGCGTTCGCCCGCGGGAGCATTCTCGAATATCGTGCTGCCCTCATAGACCTGCTTGCCGTCCTTCTCGGTCCACTGCTGGCCGTCGAGCATCTCGAGCAGGTTGAGGTCCCAGGCGAGAGGATAAAAGCCGTAGGGCTTTGTCTCGACATTATTCCAGAGCATGTATTCCTGCCCCTTGCCGCTCGTCCATGTGGTCTTGCAAGCCAGAGTGCAGGTCTGACACGCGATGCATTTGTTCGTGTCGAAAACGGCGGCGAACTGCTTTTCAGGGCGGCTCTCCGGATACCAGTAGGACATTTCTCGGCCAAGCTGCCAGTTATTTACGCGTGCCATAGGTTCTCCTGTTCGTTGAGTTAATCGTGATCATCATCTTTCTTACGATCCTTTTGTTTTGTTTCCGAGTCGGTCGTCGTCTGCGAGGTTCCCGAGCGTATCTCGGCGTGGCGGATCTGGCCGCCAAGTCCCGCTGTCTGTGCGATCAGGCCAAAAGCGACAAGCGAAACAATCAGGGTTGCGGCAAAGCCGACATTCGCATACTTACCGGCACGAAATGAGATCAAGAGAGCAGCGAGAGCGATCACGCCCGAAAGACCCATAGCGGCAAAGGCAAATGCTGCGGCGTCCTCATGCTCTTCGAGCAGTGGTTTCGAAACTCCAACTGCGTTCTCGACCCTTTCTTCGGCGGGCTCGCCGGTGAGATAGACAGGGATGGTCATCAGTGCCATACCGAGCAGAATGCCCAGACTAGTACGCTTGACCGCATCGCTGCGGGTTACGAACCCAAGTATGAGCGCTGCGATGCCAATGAGAGTCCCGATGACGGGAAAGTGATTTAGGACTAAATGTAGGTAGAGTGAATCCATTTTAGCTCCTTGCGGACGCATAGGATGCGTCGGTAGTCAGGGCCGCCCATTTTACCTGCCGCCCCTTGAAAATTGTTGCAATGAAAAGCACGGACGATGCGATCGCGAGGATCATCGCGACCGCATAGAGCCGCCTCGGACGTTCGGCATCGGCCCGGCCACGCAGAAGGGCGATCAGAGCAACGATCGCGCCGACGAGGGCCGTAGCGAACGCCGCCGTCCCGCTTAGCTTATGAGTATTTAGCGCGTCAGCTCGCGGCCCGGCCTTAGGCTCGGCTGCCATGCCGGCGAACTCACCGCTGAAAGCCACGGCGATCGCGACGACGACGGTGACCAACACGATCTTGAGCCCGAGCCGCTGCGTTCGTCCCCGCCCTCGCCACCAGCCGGCGGCGAGAACCAGCGAGCCGATCACCATGCCTATCGCCGGATAGTAGTTGAGCAAGAGATGTAGTTTTAACGCGTCCATTTCTTGCTTATTTCTTCTTCGTGAATCCGCCCGCGAGGTATTTCTTCATCGCGTCCGATTCATTTCTCGGCCGGATGCCGAGCTTGACTGGCCGCCACAACGGCTCTTCACCAATCCCGCCGGGCTCGGCCTTAGTGATCTTGACGAAGGCCTCACGGGGGGCACCCGTCGGGCAGTGAATATCGGCAGCGAACCCTTTCCCCATTCCCTGGCCGAACATTCCCTTTCGAACAAGTGAATCCGTCATCCACGTCGGTTTGAGCCAGCCGCGCGTTGCCGATTGATGCGAGCCCGAGCGGAACATCGCCTGATAGTTTGTTCGCGGGTTCTTTGCGAGGCCGTCCTTGCGTTCCTTTGCTCCCTGCATCGAGCCGGGCGTAGCGGCGTACATGTTGAACCACATTCGCGTGACACCGCGGGGCGTTCCGGGATAGTAGCGGGCACGGCACATCATTCGGGCCAGCTCAAAATTCTTCTTGTCCTTTTGCCACCCTCGGAATGGCCGGTCCTCAGGGTCACCGTCGATCCAGACATAGTCACCGTCTGCGATACCGAGTTCCTGCGCGTCCGCCGGATTGATATCGACATAGCCTTCCGTCACGAACGGCGAGCGTTTGTCGTGTCGATAAACATCGCCGAACGGCCCGAAGAGCATCGCGTTCATATCCGTGTCGATAGGCGTCGTGTGAGCACCATGACGGTATTTGGGCGTATGGAAGATGAACTTGTAATCGTCCTTGATGAGCGGGTGCGGTTTCGTCTTTGCCTCGGCCCAGGTGTAAACAACATTTCGGCCGCATCGCGTCTCGCACGACAGATCGTCGCGCTTTACGCCATAATCCTCGGGCTGTGCGGGCCGCAATGCCTCATGAGGAGCCGAGATGATGACGTTTGGCTCGTAGAATGTCGAATCGACGGGTTCCCGATGCACCGGCAGATTCTCGCCCGCCTCGATGAATTCGTCCTCTTCACGATATAGTTCGAGCCGGCCGCTCTTGGTGTACCACGGCGTATTGTCCTCTAGCTGGTCATAACCAACGTTTTTCGGCGTCGTGCGGCTGTTCATCAATGCCGGCACGCCATTTAGGGCTTTCTCGTGAAGCTCATTGAAGTTGTAACCCTTCGTGTTCGTCGAATTGTCGAGGATCCGCTGAAGGTAAATGTCCGTCTTGCCCTCGCGGACGTACTTCCAATAATCGTTGAACCTCTGATCACCTGTCAGGTCGGCGAACTTTGCGGCAACGGTGGCGAAGACCTCAATGTCGCCCATCGTATTGAAGATGCGCTCGATCGGCGTCTTGGGAAAGACCAGCAGGAACGGATTTGTCACCGACGCCGTCATATCGGGATGTTTGAGTTCGGCCCATGAATCGACGCCGAAAACAACGTCCGCCCACTCGCACGAGGTTGACCACCACCATTCGTTGACGGCGATCATCTCAATACGCGGCAGGGCATTGACGACCATGTTGTAATGCCATTTCACGTTGCCGAGGATAGAATTCGCGTTGGCGAACCAAAGCGATTTTGTCGGACACGGCATGTGTGTCTTGCCGGTCAGAAGCTTGTTGCCGACGCGCAGCGGGTGGTCTTCGTGATTGTAATAGTGTGCCGATTCGGCCTTCCAGTACTGTTTGGGCCGCGCCGATTTTGTCGGATCGAGCTCGATGTCGAATGGATTCTCGTTGATCCACTGTGGGGAGCCGTTGAATAGCGCCGTGCGGTAATTACCGGCGTATGAGCCGACGTTGCCGCCGATCTTGCCGACGTTTCCGGTCAAGGAGGCGAGCAGGAAAACGTCGCGATCCTTGTTGTCACTGTTAAAGAACTGGTTCGGCCCCATGCCGAGAGCAAAGAGCGTCGTGCCGGGCTCTTTGGCGAAATGCCGTGCGAGCTTCTCGACCGCTGCGGCAGGGGCCCAGGTGAGTTCCTCGACGGTTTTCGGGTCAAAATGCGAGGCGTATTCCTTGACGAGATCAAAGACGGGGCGGCATTTTACCTTGCTGCCGTCCGCGAGCGTGACCTCGACCGCGCCCTCGAGCTGCGCGTCAGCGGCTTTTGAGTTCTTGCCGATATCGTCACGGGTCAGCACCTGCGGCGCGTTCGTTTTTGCGTTCCAGGTGACGTAATCGCCCCATTCCAGGCGAAGTTTTTCGGGAACGACATTCTTTACCGTTTGTTCGATCGGCGGCGGTTCTTTTTCGCCCTCCTTGACGATGAATGTTTGCTTGAGCTCCGCCGGCTCGCCGCCAAAGACCTCGGACGCCTTAAGATACTTGAGCGTATCCATTCGCACGAGTATCGGCATATCGGTCCATTCTCTGACGTAGGCATCGTCAAAGAGTTTTTCCTGCATGATGACGTTGGCAAATCCAAGAGCCAGCGCGGGCGTTGTCCCCGGTCGGACAACGACCACATCGTCGCCCTTAGTTGCGGTAGCCGAATATTCGCATGCGATGACGACTACCTTCGTGCCTTTCATTCGGGCCTCGGTCAGCCAATGTGCGTCGGGCATCTTGGTCGTGATCCAGTTCATTCCCCAGACGACGACCGTTTTGGCCTGCTCGACGGAATTTAGGTCAAACTCGACCGTCTGCTGGCCCGTGACCATAGTGTGGCCGGGCGGCAGGTCAGTGTGCCACGAATAGTTGTCAAACCCTTTGGCTCCCATTGCCTGATCGGGGCCGACGCCGCGGATCTTGCTGTCGAGCAGAGCCATCGAGTTTGCCATGCGATACATGCCAAACACGCGGGTCATACCCAACAGCGGCATGCCGCCGCGGAATTTCATCACCTGCGTCCCGATGCCCTGCGTCGCGGCTATCGTCTCTTCGTCGTAGTGCTGTTCCTTGAGCCTGCGCATTCCCTCATCGCCTGTGTATGTCTCGGCGATGTTCTTGAGAGCGGCGGCAACAATGACGGCGGCCTCATCGTGCGACATTCGCACCCATTCGTCACGGCCGCGGTTCATGTAGCTCTCGCTCGGCTTGCCATCCTTTCCTCGCGGGAAGCCATCCTCATACCACCTCTTGAAGCCCGCGCGCACCATCGTGCCATTCACACGTCTGTCGCCATAGAATCGCCGTGTTAACGCGAGGCCTTTCTGGCAAACACGAGGATCCCAGCGGTGCGATGTGCCGTTGCCGAGCAGGTCTTTTGCCTCGCCGTATTTCATCGTGGGGCCGATCCGCGTGATCACGCCCTGGCGAACGTGTGCATTGAGCAAACAGTTATGCGTGTCATTCGGCGCGCAGGTAAAGGTGTAGCG
>JAGOWF010000190.1 GCA_018060305.1 Pyrinomonadaceae bacterium | reverse complement strand
ATGCGGCGCGAGGGCGCGTCGGTCGATTGGTCACGGCAGCGTTTCACTATGGACGAAAGCCTGTCGCTCGCCGTGCGCAATGTATTTTGCACGTTGTATGACGAAGGCTGGGTCTATCGCGGCCTGCGGATCGTCAACTGGTGCCCAAAGGACAAGACGGTGTTGTCGGATCTGGAAGTAAAAGAAGAGACGAAAAAGGACGGGAAGCTCTACTATTTGCGGTATCCGATATCCGGCTCCCCTCCTTACGAAGGAGGGGGGGCAGCCGCTTCGGCTGACGGGGTGGTTCTCTCGTCAGGCAACGATCCGGACAAAGTGGCCGCTCAGGCAGAGAACCACCCCGTCGGCGAAACGCCGACACCACTCCTTCGTAAGGAGGGGAGCTTTTTGGTTGTCGCTACAACACGGCCCGAGACAATGCTCGGCGATACTGCCGTCGCCGTTAATCCGTCCGATGATCGTTACAGGGACCTGGTCGGCAAGGCTGTTGCCTTACCGCTGGCCCGTCGTGAGATACCTATAGTCGCCGACGAGTATGTCGATGCCGAGTTCGGCACAGGCGCTGTCAAGGTCACACCTGCCCACGATCCGAACGATTATCAGATCGGCCAGCGGCACGATCTCGAACAGCTTCTGGTGATGAACGACGACGGCACGATGAATGCCGCGGCCGGAGAGGGGTTTGAGGGGCTCGACCGCTTTGCGGCCCGTGAAAAGGTCGTTGCGATGTTTGACGAGCTTGGCCTGCTCGAAAAGATCGAGGATTACGAGCAATCACTGCCTGTGTGCGAGCGTTGCAAAACGATCGTCGAGCCGATCCTGAGCGAGCAATGGTTCGTCAAAATGGACGAGCTTCGCGACCTTGCGCTCGGCCTGATGAGCAGCGAGGGCGTGCCGCATTTCTCGCCGCAGGTTCCGCATGAAAAGGTTTACACCAGTTGGCTCGAAAACCTTAAGGACTGGACCATCTCGCGCCAACTCTGGTGGGGCCATCAGATACCGGCGTGGTATGACGGCGATGGCAACGTGTATGTCGCACGCACCGAGGACGAAGCTATAGAGAAGTCCGGCGGCAAGGCGTTGCGACAAGATCAGGACGTGCTCGATACGTGGTTTTCAAGCGGTCTGTGGGCGTTTAGTACCTTAGGCTGGACGGGAAGCCCGGTTCAGGATTTAGAGTTCGGAGTTCAGGGTTCGCAGGATGACATGACCCTGCGCCCTGAACGCCAAACCCTGAACGACCTTTCGACGTTTCTTCCCACGGACGTGCTGGTGACGGGCCGCGACATTATCTTTCTGTGGGTCTCACGGATGATAATGCTGACGCGGAAGTTCACGGGCAAAAAGGCGTTTGAGGATGTCGTCGTGACGGGCACCGTGCTCGGCAAGGACGGCAAGCCGATGTCAAAATCGCGCAACAATGGCGTCGATCCGATCGAGATGTTCGACAAATTCGGCGTTGATGCGACGCGTATCTATCTCGCGAGTATTGCGACAGGCGCGGACATTAAGTGGAACGATGTGGGCGTTGAGACATATCGCAACTTCGCCAATAAGATATGGAACGCCACGCGGTTTTGCTTGATGAACGCCGAGGGGAACGCGGACGCCATCGTCCGCCCTGGGGTCGCGGACGCCATCGTCCGCGAGAGCGAGCCATTGGCGGATCGCTGGATAATCTCAAAGCTCAACCGAACCGCGCTCGGCCTGAATGCAGCTTTGGACCGTTACGAGTTTCATACGGCTGTTTCATTGTTATATCACTTCTTCTGGGACGATTTCTGCGACTGGTATATCGAACTGAAGAAGGACGAACTGGCGGACGGAGGCGTCCGGGACCCCGATGCGGACGATGGCGTCCGCGTTCCCGCGGCCACGCGCATACTGACGGTTTTGGAGATCGCTCTGCGGATGCTGCACCCGTTTATGCCTTATCTGACCGAGGAATTGTGGCAAAAGCTGCCGGGGACAAACTTGGGGCTTCATCATTCAGCTTACAGGAACCCAGCCGCTACCGCTCCCGGTTCTGACATGGCCGCGAGCATCATGCTCACCAAATTCCCGCCCGGTGACGCATCGGCAATCGACGAACGGGCTGAGAGCGAGATGTCGGCAGTCATAGACGTCATCAAACGAGTGCGCAACATCCGTACTGAGATGCAGATATCGCCGTCGATCAAGTTTGACGTGCATGTCGCGGCGAATCCCGAGTTTCAGCAGGTATTCCGCGACAACGAGGCTCAGATCCTAAAACTTGCCCGTGCGGAGAAACTCGTGATCAGCGACAGTCTGGACGTGCCAAAGGCCTCCGCCAAAGCCGTCACCACCGACGCACGTGTCGCCGTTCCGCTCGAAGGCCTGATCGATTTTGACAAGGAACGTGGACGGCTATCGACGCAGATCGCAAAACTCACCGAGGAAAAGTCACGCCTTGACGGGCAGCTATCGAATGCGAACTTCGTCGAGCGTGCTCCGGCGGAGAAGGTCGAGGCCCTGCGTGAACGACAGGCCGAGCTCACGGCGCAGATCGGAACGCTGAAGACAAATCTTGATGCGTTAAATTAAAAAAGCGGAAGCGATCTCTCGCTTCCGCATCGGTCCCGCTTGCTTGACGTGGTTACTTCTCGTCCTCGCCGTCTTCGCCAGCTTCTTCTTTCGTTACTTTATCGTCCGCTTTCGGGGGTGCTCCGCCTTCGATGGTGACGGCGACGGTTTTGCCGTCTTTCTTTTCGCCCTTATCGTCGAGCATGTCGGCATTTACGGTGTATTTGCCTCCGGGGATGCCCGCGGGGAGGGCAAGCGTGTAGATTGCCTTGCCGCCGCTGGCCAGATCAACCTTTACGTCGCTGCCGGGAATGGTCTTGCCAGTGCTGTCAACGAGCCAGAACTTGGTCGTAGTCTTTGAGCTTCCGCCGATCTCGGCGATCGCATAAAGAGTTTCGCCGGCCTTAAAGGTCGTCGACTCGGTTTTTCCTTCCTTGTCCTTCGATGTCTTAAAACTGCTCATTTTGGCCTCACCTATGCTGCATTCCCATGCGGCGGTCATCAGGACCAGAGCGACTATCAAGAGTCCGAGAATATTCTTCACTTTACGTTTCTCCTATTTTGTTTTTGAACCGTGTGCGGGTTCCGATGAGAATACGCTTGCGGCAACGGTAAGTCAATCGGCCGAGCGAAACTTTTGGGATAAATGCGTAAGAGCGATAGTTTTAAGCTGTCGGCGCCAGTTTTGATGTATTATCTACTGATACCAGGTGGAGGCACTATGACTATCTTAAACAGAATATCTGTTCTAGCTCTAATTGTTTGCGGAACAGTTTCGATCTCTGTGGCCCTTGGCCCGACTTCGCTTGACGAGCGAACGTCAGAACCAAAGGTGGAAAACGCGGAACCGATCGTTGTCGCTGTCGATGCTAAGGGCCGTTTTAAGCTGGGTGACAAATCGATCACGCTCATTCGCCTCCGCCGAGCTTTGGGCGCCGCGATGGGTGAACGCATCCCGGGCGAGCGGATCGTTTATCTGAAGGCAGGTTCAAAGGTTTCTTTCAGCCAGGTCCTAAAGGTATTGAAACTCGGAAGGACGCTCGATTTCGATACCTTCGGACTGATCTTGGCTGAAAAGGACGCTTCCGATACTGCGGGAGCCGTTCTTACGAGAATCTTCTTCGAGCGACCCGGTGCAGTCATTAAGCCTAACCCGCTGTTTCTTGCAGTCATGTTTAAGAAGAATGGAGAACTATTGCTAAACGGTGAGTCGAATACCGCCCTCTCGTTGACCAACCAATTGCTCGATATCTTCGAAGAGCGAGTTGAAAATGGAGTTTATGCTGAAGGAACTAACGAGGTTGAAAAGAGCGTATTCCTTCTCCCCTCCGCGACCACTACCTTCGGTTCAATAGTTCACGCTGCGCGAGTCCTACAGGCTGCCGGTGCGGCGCCTATTCGGATCGACATTGACGGCCCTCGGCCAATGGTCGTTGAGATCACTAATATCAAAAGTTAGAAGATGAATTGGCTCGAAACGGGCGACGTGATGCGTGCGGTCGGTGAATTTATCGCCGAGGACATCGGCCGTGGTGATATCACGACGACGGCGACGGTTCCGCAGGACACACGTGGGCTTGGACGTTTTTTGGCAAAAGAGGACCTCGTGCTGTGCGGGCTGCAGGTGGCCGAGGCCGTGTTCTTTCATCTCGATCCTGACATTGACGAGATGGAGACGACGAGTGTTGACGGCGACGAGATCGGATCGGGAACCGTGTTTGCGACGCTGAAGGGCTATGCAGATGTCCTGCTGGTCGGTGAGCGCACCGCTCTCAACCTGATCCAGCGGTTGAGCGGCATTGCCACGCTGACGCGGTCATACGTCAAGGCAATTGACGGAACGGGAGCGCAGATCGTCGATACGCGAAAGACGACACCGGGCCTTAGGATGCTGGAGAAATACGCCGTCACCGTCGGCGGCGGCAAGAATCATCGCATGGGGCTCGACGACGGTGTGTTGATCAAAGACAACCACATCGCCCTCGCCGGCGGTATTACAGAGGCGGTCCATGGGGCAAAGAATTCCGTCGGCCATCTGCACAAGATCGAGGTCGAGATCACGAATTGGGCTCAATTGAGAGAGGCCATCGAGGCTGGTGCCGAGATCGTCATGCTCGACAACCAAACTCCCGAAGAGGCCGCAAAGCTTGTCCAGATGGCACGCGACCTCAACCCAAACGTCATCATCGAGGCATCCGGCGGCATGGACCTCGACCGCGTGCGGTCATTCGCCGAGGCGGGTGTTGACCTCATTTCCGTGGGCCGGATAACGCACTCTGCTCGGGCTGTGGATATTAGCTTCAAGATCCAGGCGGCTTAGGAATAACTAACCACATAGGCACATAGATCACATAGAAACGAAAGGGCAATGCCTGATCGTTCCATGAGTCCTATGTTTCTATGTGGTTGGATCGGAGCGGTAGGAAGTAGATCAACGCGAGCGAGATCACAATGGCTATTGTGCATGCGATGCCGCCTTCGATACCGTAACCGCCGCCGGTCAACCACGCGGGGCCGCTGTCGATGGCACGCAGCACAGGATCCGGGTTGAACTCCGCGATGCCGCTGACGTTTATCCCAAACACTGGCCCCTGCAGCCAGTTCCACGCCAGATGCACGCCAAACGGGAACCACAGATCGCGTGTCCTAAAGTAGGCCGCTGCGAACCAGACGCCTGCGAGCAGCGTATTCGCCAGAGCTAGTGGGTCGGCGGATGGATTGTCATTGTGAGCCGCGGCAAAGAGCATCGACGTGATGATGACACCGAGCCATGCCAGCCGTGAGCGTGCGAAGGTCTGGAGCAGATAACCTCGAAAGAGCGTTTCTTCCGAGGCCGCGCCTGCGGCAAATACGCCCATAGTCGTCAATAGCGTCCAGCCGATCGCTGAGCCGGACGAGGCAGAATTTACCGTAAACGTGATCCCGCGCCCAAGCAAGGCAACAAAAACTGCGCTGATGAATGCCGCTCCGCCGACCGCCAGCCCGAGCGCCAGATTCCTCAGCCACGGGCCCGAGAATGAACAGCCCAACGCGCGGAATGGCACACCCTCAAAGAATCGCCCGAATATCCAGCCCAGCGCGACGGCGATCACCGTCGCTATCGTGAACGTGACGAACAGTCTCAGGA
>JAGOWF010000016.1:16473-17677 GCA_018060305.1 Pyrinomonadaceae bacterium | reverse complement strand
TAGGCATTTGTGTTCGAACAAATACCTATCTGTTTCGACAGAACTCCGTGGGCTAGATGAACGCAAAATCGAACTGGGCCTGATGGACCGATCGATCTGATGTGACATCGACGTTACCGAGGTAGCTCTCGATCTCATCCATGACCTCGCGCTCTGTGCTGCGAAGCGCCTTTGAGACCTCGGGATGGATCCTGAGTGTCGTGTGGCGGATGTCTTCGACCTGTTTTGACAGGCGTCGGGCCTCGGCGAGGATCTCGTAGGCGACGGTGGTCGGCGATTTGACCCAGCCGGAGCTTTCGCAATATTCGCAGGGTGCGCACATGGTGCGCTCGAGCGATTGCTTGACGCGTTTGCGGGTCATGATGATCAGGCCGAAGTCGTTAAAGGACAGCACCTTAGTCGGCGATTTGTCTTTTTGCAGCGCCTCTTGCAGGGCCTGCGAGACCTTGTGCCGGTTGCGGCGGTCTTCCATGTCGATCAGGTCGAGCACGAGGATGCCGCCGAGGTCGCGAAGGCGAATTTGCCGTGCGATCTCGTCAACGGCCTCCATGTTTGTGCGTGTGATCGTGTCTTCGAGACGCTGGTTGCCCTTGCCGACGAATTTGCCCGTATTGACGTCGATCGACACGAGGGCCTCGGTCTGGTTGATGACGAGATAGCCGCCCGATTTGAGCCAAACACGCGGTTTGAGGGCCTTGTCGATCTCTTCCTGGACGTTGTAATAGTCGAGGATCGGCTCGTCACGGGTGTAGAGCTTGACGCGGTTGACCATCCGCGGGGCCATGCGGTTCATGAACTCGACGGTGCGAAGATACTCTTCCTCGCTATCGACGCGGATCGCCGTAAAATCCTCCGACAACTGATCACGCAGCAAACGCTGGACGAGGTCGAGGTCCTGGTGGACCATCGCAGGTGACTTTTTCTTCTCGGAGCCTTTCTTGGCGTCTGCCCATGAGCGGGCGAGGAATTTGGCGTCGTTTCGCAGGTCTTCCTCAGAGATGCCGATGCCGGCCGTCCTGACGATAAAGCCGCCCGACGGAATATCGGGATCTTGGCGTATCTTTTGCAGCATCGTGCGCAGGCGGCTGCGTTCACTTGAGGATTCGATCTTTCGAGACACGCCGAGGTGCTCGATCGTCGGCATATAGACCAGGAAGCGGCCCGGCAGGGCGATGTGCGAAGTGATGCGCGCTCCCTTCTTGGC
>JAGOWF010000016.1:0-16373 GCA_018060305.1 Pyrinomonadaceae bacterium | reverse complement strand
CCTTTTTCTTTGAACGCGACGCGGTCGCCTTTGGCTTTCTCTCAGTCGGTTTTTTCGCGGCTGGCTTGGTCGCCTTTGGCTTTTTCTCGGCGACCGGTTTCTTGGCGGCACCCGTGCCCTTGCCGCGGCCCTTCGCGGATGCGGCATCCTCTTCTTCGTCAGCGATGCGTTCAAATCCGCCGCCGCTCACGTCATCGAGCAATGAGCCGACTTCGGCCGTGCCGGTTGGTTCCATATCAAATTCGACGGCGCGCACGCGGTCGACGATCGCCTCCTGCCTATATGCGTCCTTGAACATATCGCCTGTGTCCTCGTCATCGCTGATTCGCTCGAATCCCGCGCTGTCAAAGTCGATCTCGATCGGCTCGGGCTCGGCCTCACGAACTGGCTCCGCCGGCCCCTCCTCATCCTTGCCCCTTCGGCCACGACCGCGGCCGCGTTTTGGCTTGTCCTCGGGCGTGGGCGGTGGCAGGATCTCGTCAATGGCATCTTCCGACATCGGCTCCGAAGCAGGAGTCTCGGTGCTATCGGCGAGCGGTTCGGCGACCTCTTGGGCCGATTCCATCTGCTTTTCGCGTTCGACGCGTTGGCGATCGACCTGGTCGCGAGCCTCGCGTTTGACGTCGTCGGTGGCACCTTTTTTGCCCTTTTCCATGACTATGCGCTCGATCTCTTCTTCCTCATCGAAGAAATCTGACACATATAGGAACGCATCGCGCTCGAGGCCGATATCGACGAACGCCGACTGCATTCCCGGCAGCACGCGCATCACGCGGCCCTTATAAACATTGCCCGCGACGCCCTGGTTCTCTTCGCCGCGCTCGATGTAAAATTCCGTAACCTTGCCATTATCCAGAATGGCGATCTTCTTCTCGCGCCCATTGACGCTCACAATTAACTCTTTTGACATACAAATATCCTTGTTTTAACAAAATCTAGTTTGAATGCCGCTGTGCGTGGCGAGTCGCGGTCAGTGGTTTTGATGGAATTCGACCCTATCGGCCGCAAGATAAGCCGGTCGCGTAAAATTTGGTCCTGTGGCTTGGTTCCGAGGTGTGTGCCCCGGCGGACAAGTATCGAATAAAACTCACGCTGTGAAGCTTCTTATCGCGAAGCGATCTAGTCTCGTTTCGCGTCGGGGAGCACCTTGCTCATCAAGGGCCGTGCTCAACACCCGAAAAGATCTCTAAAATTCCAAACTCGGGCCTATTTGCCCTTTCAAAAAAATCCTGACCGTTCGCCCTTTCGCCGAACGCCCTTAATGAACGTTCTGCGGCAAACTGAGATAAGTATAACTAAGGATTATGGGTTAGTAAACACAAAATGTCGGAACGGGGGCACCCCTGCCCGCCTTTTAGCATCTCTCGCCCGTATCAAACCGACCCAAATAGGTGTTTTTGGGGTGTTTTGGGCCGGTTTTGGCCTGATTTAGGTTTCGGTTGCCGAGAGTACTTCGCCGCGATACGCTTCGGCCGCCGCACGGTTTTGGGTTAGCCGTTTTTCGGCGTTCGGGCACTTGACATTTCGTTGCATCTATGCAATCATCATTACCGTTCGATACCAATAATCATTCACTGAGGAGAAACCATGTACACACTAAAGCGTTGGACAAGATTTAGCGGGCGGCCTAACAGTTATCTTCGCAGCACCGATATGCGCGTGACTATGGGGCCGCGCGGCGACATTTACCTGAACAAAATCGCGTGGGAGAAAATGGGCGAGCCTGAGGCGGTCGAACTGATGTTCGACGATGCCCGCGGCGTGATCGGCCTTGAGGTCGTCGAGCCGTCTTCATCGCGTAGCGATGCGTCAATGTAGCCGTGGGTGACAACCCACGGAGAAGGGTGATAAAACATTTCCGTCGCGTGAGCGACGTATGATGATCGATATTTGTTCGATGGATTCAACCGTCGCGACGCGACGCGAATGTTTTTTCGCTCTACCGTGGGTTGTCACCCACGGCTACCATCACGCCATCGCTACGCGATGAATTGACAGACATGTACTCACGCGACAAGCGATCTCCTGTGCCAAAGACCGAGGCTGTCTCGCGCCTTATGAGCGCGAACCGCGCAAAGAACTCAAAGCCCGAACTCACCTTGCCTTTTGAGTAATAGACACGAGCACATAACGGTAAAGGCGTAACTCGATCTACAG
The DNA here is from genome assembly GCA_018060305.1 of Pyrinomonadaceae bacterium. Taxonomy (GTDB): domain Bacteria; phylum Acidobacteriota; class Blastocatellia; order Pyrinomonadales; family Pyrinomonadaceae; genus OLB17. The sequence goes on along the minus strand of JAGOWF010000016.1, from coordinate 14,216 downwards.
ACAATGAGTAGCTATCCGAAAATAATGAGTATGAATGTTCGTTGACGCTAAAGATTTATCTGATATTGAATCCGCTTCGTGCGCATGATCGCCTCGAGTTCAGGCACCGAGAGCATGGCGTGCGACGGTGAGTTCGGGTGCAGACAGACAAAGCAAAAGCGGTACTTGTCGCCTATGCGTTCGCCGAAGTCGAACTCGTTTTGAGTTGCACCGAAGAAGAAACCTTTTGGGTTTTCGGGCAAGAATTTTCTGGTTGTCTTTAGCTCGACAAGAAAGATTTCGTCGAGATGCGCCTTGATGACTTCCTCGGTCACGACCTTTCCCGCGAAACGCGGGATATAGATCATGTCGAAGGCTCGGGCGAACGTCTTGGGAAGTTCCAGCAATTCCAGAATCTTCTTTCGCGTTTCGCTATCAGCATAGAAAAATCCGGTCTCGTTTGCGATGAGATAGTCGATTCCCGCCTTCTCGGTCAGGTTATTCGAGAGGGTTATTGTGAACGATTGCTCGGGCATTATCGTCCACCTCCGAAATCAAGTAGCTCAGAAATCGACAAGTCAAATGACCTCGCTAAGGTTGCGATATTCGACAGCGACAAATTCCGCTCGCCGCGTTCGACCATGCCGATATAGGTGCGGTGGAAGCCGGTTCGTTCGGCTAGTTGTTCCTGTGAGAGGCCTTTGGCAAGGCGGAGTTCGCGGATGCGGGTGCCGAATTGATTGAGGAGCTTTTTGTCGGGCATGTTGCGGGCGGGCAAGGGTGCCCGCGTTCCGACTATACGCATTGTATGCAGGCGATCAACAGACAATTAGTAGCACCGCGTCGAAGCCCGCGAAGGCAAAAGGCAAAAGTAAAGAGGCAAAAGAGCCGACTATTTCTTTTTCTTTGTGGGTAGGAAACCGATCTTACTATTGGGCGACGTTGGTGGCGCCATTAGTTGTTTGATCGCATCAAAGACGACTTTGAAATTGGCGGCGTATTTTTGTTCGAGAGCCTCGACCTTTCTTGCGAGTTCGGCGTTGGACGCCAGCATTTGCCTCAGCTTAACAAAGGCCCGGACGACCTGAACGCTTGCTTCGACCGCACGGTCACTGTTCAAAATATTCGCGGCCATCAACGCTCCGTGCTCGGTGAATGCGTAGGGAAGGTAACGTCGCCCACCGCGCTCTTTTGAGGTCGCAAATTGCGACCGCATACTTTCATTTGAGATTCCAGTTTGGAATCTCAAAGACTCGAACTCCTCCTTTGTTAGCTGAAACATAAAGTCGCTGGGAAAACGCTCGATATTTCGCTTGACTGCTTTGTTGAAATTCGACGTCGTCACGCCATAAAGCTGGGCAAGGTCGGAATCGACGATCACCTTTTCACCACGGATGAATAATATTCGGCTCTCGACTCGTTCGAGCGGGATCAATGCATTCATAAACGCACTTTTTCTGTCGCACATCATACACCGGAATCCGGTCGTTACCACTCGCGGTTCTGACTTGGATTCGTTGCGGGTTACAATAGGTGTAAATGGAGATCTATTTTGAGCTGGTCACGGATGCGGGGGGGTTGAGGAAGGCTTGTGATGAGCTGAAGAGTGCACCGGCGTTGGGGTTTGACGTTGAGACGACGGAGCTTGAGCCGTATAAGGGTGAGCTGCGGCTGGTGCAGCTTAGCGACGGGCAGAAGACGGTGGTGATAGACCTCAGGGGCTTCGGTAGTGGACAGTGGACAGTGGACAGTGGACAGTTGCTGAAGGCAAACACAGATCTTGCGCCGTTGCGGGAACTTTTAGCGTCGGAAAAGCAGGCGAAGATCGCACATAATGCGAAGTTCGATACGAAGTGGGTGCGGCATTATTTGGGGGTTGAGGTTGGCGGGGTTTATGACACATATCTTGCGAGCATCCTGATCGCGGCGGGCGAGGGCGATAGGCGGCACGGGCTGGCGGACGTGGTGCAGTTCTTTCTTGGGCGGACGCTCGACAAGACCGAGCAGGTGTCGGATTGGTCGGCGAATGAGCTTTCGCGGTCGCAATTGGAATATGCCGCCCGCGACGCTGCGATCATGCCTGAGGTCATGGCCAAGCTCGGCGAGCGGATCGAATCGGACGGCCTCGCGGACGTGATGGAGCTCGAGAACGAGTGCGTCGCGCCCATCGCCGAGATGGAGCTGAACGGCTTTTATCTCGACCGCGAACGGTGGCGTGAGCAGATCGATAAGACCTCAGCCGTCCAGCAAAAAACGGGTGCGGAATTGCAGCATATGCTGGCGGCCGGTGTGGCTCAGGCGTCGCTTTTTGGTGCTCCCCAGATCAATCTCGATTCGATAGACCAGGTGACGGATGCGCTCGTTAATCTCGGTGTGCCGATGCCGGCGACGACGCGTGCGTGGCAATTGCAGCCGCTCGCCGAGCAATATCCGCAGGTTGCAAAGCTGCTCGAATACCGAGCCGCGGCCAAGGCGACATCGAGCTTTGGCGACAACATTTTAGAATTCATCGAGGCCTCGACGGGCCGTATTCACGCGGATTTTCGCCAGATCGGTGCGCCGACGGGCCGTTTTGCGTGCTCTAAGCCCAATCTGCAACAGATACCGCACGAGGCCGAATATCGCCGTTGCTTTACGGCACCTGACGGGCGACGGCTGGTGATCGCGGACTATTCGCAGATCGAGCTGAGGATACTGGCAGATTTTAGCGAGGACGAGAATTTTATCAACGCCTTTGTATCGGGGCAGGATTTTCACGCGGCGACAGCGTCACAGGTATTTGGGATAAAGACCGAGGACGTGTCAAGCGAACAGCGTTCATTCGCCAAGCGGCTGAACTTCGGCGTCGTTTACGGCATTGGCGCGCAGCGGTTTGCGATGATGACGGGCCTGACCGAACGCCAGGCCGAGGAGACTCTGCGGCGATACTTCGCGACCTATCCGAAGATGGACGCATGGCTCCGTAACGCCGCAAAAGGCGTGCTGACCGAGAACGCTGCACGCACGGCGTCGGGGCGGCTGGCGAGGATCAGCTTCGACCCGACGCAGCGTTCGTCGGTCGGTGCGGCCCAGCGGTATGCCAAGAATATGCCGATCCAGGGCACGTCGGCCGACATTCTAAAACGCGCGCTGAGACTGCTGCATGACGACATTCGCGGCACGTCGGCGCGGCTGGTGAACATCGTTCACGATGAGATAGTTGTCGAATGCGACGCAGCGGATTCCGATGAGACTGCCGCGAAATTAAGTTCCGCGATGACGCGTGCAGGCGAGGGATTCGTCAAATGCGTGCCGATCAAGGTCGATGCCCACGTCGCTGATGAGTGGTGTAAATAAGATCTGCCCACGAAAAACACGAAAGGCACGAATAGGAGGTTCCTCAATTCGTGCCTTTCGTGTATTTTGTGGGCCATTTCTTAGGCCGTTGCTTCGGCTTCTTTGGGAAGGATGTAGAGAATTCGCGTACAGCTTTCGCAGGTGATGATCTCGTCGCCCTTTTTTACGTTTAACTGGACTTGCGGCCTGAGCGACATAAAGCACGCGGAGCACGAGCCGTTGACGACCTCGGCCACGGCAATGCCGTCGCGGCTGCGAAGGGCGAGGCGATTGTAAACCGAAGCCAAGCGGTCCGGAAGTTGTGCGAATGCTGTCTGGCGGTGGCCGGTACTGCTCTCAAATTCCGCTCGGTCGGCGGCGATGGCAGCATCAAATTCGCCGAGAGCGGCGTCGCGTTTGGTGTCGAGTGAGCTGATCTCGTCGGAGCGTTCCGCGAGTTCTTTTTCGACGCTCTCGAGCTCCTCCATTCCCTCGACGACCTGCGTCTCAAACGCAGCGATCTGTTTTTGCAGGGCGTCTGTCTCGCGCATCGCGGTTTCGTATTCCTTTGAGTTTTGTGCGTGCTGCAGGTTGCGGCCGGCGCGTTCGAGATAGGTCTTGTTCTCGGCTATTTGCTTCTCAAGGTCGGCTCGTTTCGTATTTATCGAATCACGCCGGTTCTGCACGTCGCGAATAGAAGAGGCGTGCTGTTCAAACTCTTGTTCGATCTCGGCACGCCTCGTTTCTGCGGTCTCAAGTAATTTTTTTAATCGACGGAGGTTGGTGTCCGTCCGCTGCAAGTCTATCAGTTTATCGAGTTCGGCTATCACTGTGTTACTCCCGTAAACTAATAGAATATCGCACGCGCGGGCGCGCCGCAAAACCTATAAGCCGAGGAATGTGTCGATATGCGAGCGGACGGTGTCGGAATCGATCGACATGCCGGCGACGTCGAGCCATTGCGGCAGGTCTCGCCCGTGGACAAGTCGGTATTCGGCCCCGGCCTTCGGCATTCCGAATTGCGTGACCCTTGCAATCGCGAGAGCCCCGCCGCGCATGATGCCGTCGGACGGTGTTCGCGCCCAACCGGCGGCGACGGACAGGCATCTCACTCCGAGACGAACTTCGACGCAGGATCCGACCATTCGCGATGTGCCGCGGTCGAACCGGTGCGGCTCTTCGCGAGTGATAGTGAGGTTTGAGTGACGAGCTTGCTCGTTGGCCGCGAGTGAGACAAAGGCATCGATGAGCCATGTCACGCCGCGGCTGCGGATCGCGTCATTGGTGGCCTTAAGCCGCAAGTACTCGGCCACGGCGTGACGGCCGAGACCGGCGGCCTTTTCACCGGCGTCGGTCAACATTTGCGACCAGACAAGCTCGAGTTCGTCCATATGGCGAGGATAGCGGCTCCGGACGAGCTAAGGCAATTTCGTGATATGATTTTCACGCCGTACGCATCATTTATGAGACCTGTCGCCCTTACTTTCGTTGTATGTCTGCTCGCGGTTTCCGCTGCCGCGCAACCGGGAAAGAAGGCCAAATCAGCGGCCAAACCTTCCGCCACTCCTGTCAAGAAAGTGAACGAAAATACGGAATGGGAAAAGGCATCAGGGGTCGTTGGTGATCTGGATCGTGTGTCGGCATTGAGGAAGTTCGTAGCGACGTTTTCCAAATCATTACGGCTGGCAGAAGCTGCAACGCTGATCGCGACCGCCGAGGCTTCGCTCGGCAACGAACGGCTGGCAGCAGGTGACGTCGACGGTGCGACAGTATATTTTAAGGCGGCGGCGAACGACGCTGCGGCACCGATCCCGGAGCAAGTATTCAACGACACGCTTATGAAGTTTCCTGCGAACCTATACTTTCGCGGGGCGCGGGCCGAGGCCTTAGAGATCGCCAAGCTGCTTGAAGGCAAAGCAACAGAAAATGCAGGTCAACTCCTGGCCCTGGCGTCGTTCTACATCAGCATCGAGAATGGTTCTGAGGCCAAGCGGCTGGCCGAGGCAATGATCAAGATCGAGCCGAACTCGTCTGCGGCTTATCAGACACTTGGCCTGGCAAACCGCGTCGATTTTCTCCTCGAGGATTCCGCAACGGCGTATGCAAGAGCTATCGAGATCGAACCGGATTCATTGACCGCAAAACGGGGCCTAGCCGAGATGAAACGCTCACTCGGAAAGGCGGACGAGGCCGCGACGCTCTACCGCGAGATCCTCGAAAAGGAACCGGCTAACGTGCCCGCGCAAACAGGATATATCCTGTCGTTGTCCGATGCCGGTAAGCGAACCGAAGCCGAGGCCGAACTGTCGAAGGCCCTCGAGGCTGTCCCCGATAATGTGATGCTGCTGGCCGGTGCCGCCTATTGGTACGCTGCGCACGACGCGGCCGACAAGGCCGTCGAGTATGCCCGCCGGGCCGTAGAGGCAGACCCGCGGTTCATCTGGTCGCACATCGCGCTGGGCCGAGGGCTGATGGGACAAAAGAAGCTCGCCGAGGCCGAACGAACGCTCTTGGCTGCCCGCCGTTATGGCAACTTTCCGACGCTGGAATACGAGATAGCCTCGGCACGCGTGGCGGCCGGATATTATCGCGAGGCGGCTGAAGGGTTGGCGAAGGCCTTCTCGGTCAAGGACGGTGTTGTCCGAGCTCTATTGGGCGGCCGCGTCGCGAGAGAGTCCGCTGATCTCACCGAGTTGGTCGGCTATGAACGCCGCGCGAGCATTTTTGCACCGACGGCGGCTGACACCCCAGAGAACGCCGCACGGCTGACCGCACTGCTCGACCTCAAGCAGCAACTTGACGCGCCGGAGGCGAAACCCGAATTGCTTGCTAAGGCTGCCGACGAGTTCATAAAGGGCGACGACGGGATGAAAGTTCACCGACAACTCTTTGCAGCCACGCGGTTGTTGGAGAAGAATACGGCCCTGCCTAAGGTGCTCGAGATCACTAGTGCCGCCGTCCAGAACGTAAGTGCCGGACTCGACGATCCGAACGCGGCACTGGCTGTGACCGCCGGCGAACTATACGAGGCTCGGGCTATTGCGGCGGCGCGGGGTGATTACGTCAATGTGCCTGCGATCCCGCGAATGACCCTTTCCGCGATCGTTCGCGGGCAGATAGAGGAACTCGCGGGCTGGGCGAGCTTTAACATGGATGACAACGACGAGGCGGTGCTCAGGCTGCGTCGATCAGTCGCCGTGTTCCCGGCCGACAGCGCGTGGTGGCGTTCGAGCGCGTGGCGACTTGCGACCGCTCTGGCAAAAACAGGATATGATAACGAGGCCCTTGAACTCTTTATCAAGAGCTATAAGAGCGGTGGGCCAAATGTATTTCAGTACTCAGCCATCGAAACGCTTTACAAAAAGGTAACGGGCTCGACCGACGGCCTTGATAGCCTGATCGGTCCAAACCCGTCGATACCGGCGGAGGCGGTCGCGCAGATCGAGCCGTCGCCGACACCTGAATCGGCAACGACGCCGGCCCCCGCCGACACCTCGCCGGCCGAACCGGTGGAAAACGCTGCGGTGTCCGAGATACCATCTGTCGTTCCGGTCGCTACGCCTGAGCCGGTGCCGACAGCGACCGAACCTGAGCCGCAGCCCTCGGTGGAGCCGTCGCCCGAAGCGGACGTCGAGCCGACGCCCGTTACGACGCCCGAAGTGTCTGCGGAAGAGGACTCGACGGCCGTTCCTGCTCCAACCGCCACACCCGATGCCCCTCTGGTCGTTGTCGGGACGCCGACCCCGGACCGTATTCCGTCAGTTGTCCCCGTCGCGACGCCTACGCCTCTCGCTGAAGCGACACCAACTCCCGAGCCCTCCTCGATGGCTGAGCCTCTGCCGTCGCCCGCGGCAACGGCGACTGCCCGGCCAGCGGTGACGCCTACTGAGCTTTTTCCGCCGGTCGTGATCACAATCCCGCAGCCCGGCGTGCCGACGCCGACGCCTGAGGCGACAGCAAGCCCGGAGACAACACCGGAGGCTGTTCCGGAAGCATCACCAGCGCCCGAGGAATCACCATCACCAACGCCCGAAACACTGGCAGCCGAGGCCGCTGCGGTTCCGAGCCCGTCGGATGTCGAAGAGCCGACAACGGGCACAACTGCCTCGCCAACACCGAATGACCAACCCAAAACGAGCAAGGAGCGCGCCGGCCGCCCCCGCTTTGCCAGTGCCGACGGTGGTGCTCCAACTGTCGTAAAGCCGTGCAAGATCACGTTTAGCGAGTCAGCCGTTAACCTGCAAACGGGAGCAGGTGACCTGGCCGTTATTGTAGGTCGCGAGGATGATGCCGAACTCGGCGGGATCAGTGCCGTCTCATCGAGCCCGGCTGATATCTCGGTTCGCCGACAGCAAATTGCAGCTATGAAGACGCGCGCACTGTTTATAGTGCGGCCGGTAAGCGAGCGCGTAGGCGTGTATCAGATCACATTTGAAATGGCATGTGCAAAAAAGGACCTTATCGTCAACCTTCGTTAAGCACGCCGCCGCCGATGATGCTCCGCAGTGACATGGACTGTCGCGACCGTGCAGAGAGCCAGGAAGAAGAACGCGTTGGATGGCGTCCGAAGCGGAAAGTCAAAGAAGCTGTGAATCAGGATACCGAAGCATCCAGCGAGCGAGCCGATCGCAGCCTCGCGACGAAAGCCGGTCGATTCCCTTATTACAGATCGGCCTTTCCAGATCAGCAGATAAACGAACGCCCCAAGGCAGGCAATGCCTACAGCACCAGCTTCCGAGAGTATCTGTAGATAGTCGTTGTGGGCCTGGTCAACTCGAAACATTCCGTTCCATGTGTCGTATCGCGTAAAGGCTACTCCAAATGCGTCGAGCCCGGCGCCGATCAGCGGGTGTGCAAAAAATATCTTAAGGGCGATCGACCAGAAATGGAGCCGGCCGCTGGAGAAATCGCCACCGAGTTGGCCTGCCCCGACGCCCCTGAGCAGTGAATCGCCTCCACCGATATATACGACGACGCCCAGCGTCAGCAGCACGAGGGCGATAGCTGAAAGGGCCAGGGCGACTCGAGGGCCCCGAGAAAGCTCGCGAGCCTCATTCTTGCCTCCTGTGTAACTCGATATGAGTGCGAACGACGCTACCGAGACCAACCCGAGCAGTCCGCCTCGAGATCCTGTCAGGATAATGGCGATGCCCATCAGGACCAGTGCAAATGCGAGCAGCGCTTTTCGGTTGCGCGCGGTCCGCTGCCCAAACAACATTCCGAGCGTGACGCCGCCGGTCATCTCCATAAAAGCCGCGAAATGGTGCTGGTTGACGAATGGGCCAAAGGGTATCGCCTGCGGTGTGGCCCGCATTCCGTAAATCGCATCGGGATCGGAAAGCCTCTGGATGATGCCAAAGAAAGCGAGGGTAGCGCCGAATATGATAACGAGAATAACAAGCGTTCTTATCCGCGCCTCGGTATTGATAAATACCAGACATGCGGCAAAGAAGACGAGATAAACTACCAGCCTGGTCAGGAACATCTTTGTCGCAAAGGCATCCATCGACAGCGAGCGGACAACGCGGACGCCGTCCAGACCAACACTGCCGAATTGCACTATCTGAATGATGCCGATGATCGCGAGGCCGACGAGCGGAAGCTGAAGCGGGCTTGTGTTGACGATAAAGCCGCCGCTTCGCCATGATTCACCAAGCCACGTAAGGGTGAGAGCACCGACCATCAGTGAGACGAGCAGCCAAGTAGCATTATCGACACCGCCGAACAGCACAGCCGCCATTACCGGAACAACACAGATCAGGCAAAATGCGATCTTGCTGAGCCGCGAGGCATTCTCACCGATGACAACCGCCTCGGTCGAGATAAATTTGTCTTGTTTGCCTCTATCGTCCATCCGCCTAAAACTGTGTGAGCGAGAAACTGTCCAGGGAGAGCTTCCCGGTTGTCAGACACGTCGGCCCGCTGCAGCCCTCGCGGTTGAGCCTGATCACGATACCGTCGCAATTCGCCGGGACAGTGATGCGCATCCCCAGGGTCGCCCAATCAGCGGACGGCGCCATCGGCTCGCTCGATCCGATCACCGTTAGTTCACACGCATTCGCGGCCTCAAACTTCAGGCTGGCCGCCGACTTGACGTCAGAACGGTAATGAAGAGTCAATTTGTATTCGCGTCCCGGTTCGACCGCAACGGTCTGAGCAACGGAGCGAAATGCTGAACTCTCAAACGAATTGAACAACAGGAACAGATTCTTTTGTCCCTCGAGCGCCTGTCCTTCGGCGATGCCGATCATCGGCTGTGTGCCATCGGCGATCTGCCATTCAAAAACGCCCGCACCCCGAAGCCTGACGTCTGATTCGAAGCCGGCATTTGTGATATGGCCGGCCGTCGGCCCGTCTTCTACGGGCCAGAGGTCGGCGGCAACACGCGCCGCAAGGCGGAACCGCTTGGCAGCGGTCAACTGCTCGCGAACAGCCGAACCAAGTTTTGCAAATGTTGTCGAACGCCTTTCGGCGGGAATCGCAGACCATAGATCGACCGCTTCGTCGAATCGCTTCAGCAACGAAAGTGCATCGACCAGTGCCGCTGTCGTGGCTTCGCTGCTGCCGAGTGCCCGTCGGGCCGCCCCGATATCACCGTCGAGCATCTGCAATGCTGTCAGCGCAGCGGGCCGTGCATATTCGGGGTTTCCCTCGGCTGCTTTGGCCAAGTAAGCAAATCCGTCATCGAGTCGGCCTTGACGTATCAGCGCATTTCCATATGCCCATTGCACCGCGGCGTAATATGGCGCCAATTGAAGCGCACGATCGAGGGCCGAGATCATTCCGTCTCGATCGCCGCTTAATCCGCGCAGGCGGCCGACGTTGAGCCATGCAAAATAGTCATTTGGCGATAGCGATGCGGTAGTCTCGTATTCATTAAGAGCGCGGTCAACGTCGCCGATGTCGAACGAGCGTTCAAAAGCGGCTCCCGCAGCAGAATGCGTGCGCGGGTCGGACGGCGATGTCGTCGAAAGCCAGTCGGCAACAATGCGCGCTTCGGGCTTGTCAGCCTCAAGCCGCGAGGCGAGCATATTCGCAAAATTCCACTTCAGCGAGAGCCATGCGCCTGCAATAAGAAGTAAACCGACCACGATCACCGCGATCCGTCCACCTCGGGCACCAAGTTTTACGATCAAGAGTGACAATTCGGTTTAGAGCATTTCGAGCGATTCGATCCGTATCGCGGCCCGGCGAAGTGATACACCCGTCCCGCGAACCTCTTCGCGTAGCCGCTTTATCCGCTCGGGCGGCATGTTGCGGATAGAGACGAGTATCTCTTCAATGTCCTTTTCGCTGCACAGCTCGGCAATGGGCCCGTTGCCGTCATAGACTCGCAGGCCGTGCAGCATCTTATCTATCTTTTGCAGGTCATCGTCGATGAAGCCGACCGCAAGAAGGTTCCATTCAGGATTATTATTGAGTTCGCGCAGCAGCATTTCGCCGCCGTCGCCCGCGCCGTAGATCAGCACCTTTCGCCCGCCGTCTGTCAGCGGTGCAGGCAGCATCTGCCGAATTACGCGAAACGCGAGCCGGCTCCCGACGACCGCCAGCATCAAAAGGACGCCGTCCAGGAAGAAGACGGTCCGCGAAAATCCGTCAAATCGATATACCAGAAGCACCGCAAAAATGCTGAGAATCGAACCTAAAAGGACGCCTTTGGTTATCGTGATAAGGTCGCCGATGCTTGTATATCGCCATAGGCCGCGATAGACGCCGACGATCAACAGTGCCGCGAGCTTGACGAGGATCAGCAGCGGAAGCGTCTTTAGAAAGAGCGACCAATTTGTCGAGTACTCAAACATCCGCAGCATCGCGAAGGACGTGTAATACGCGAGCGTTATCAGGAAGGCGTCGAGAAATACCTCGAAGATCCGGCGTTTATGCGAGACATTAATTAGAAACGAAAAAACCGCATTGTCCGCTGCCGCGCGCTGTTCATCATCGCCCTCGTAAACCTTTACCCTTGAGAGATAAACCCCCAGAATCACGAGCATCACGATGAAAAAGCCTATCAGCGCAAAGCTCTTGACCGCCTCGATCTGACCCACAAACACCGCAAGAGTGCCGGATGCAATCGCGAACGCGTAAAGCATAAGCACCGCGTTTCGTTCGCTCAGGCCAAGGGCAACAAGCCGATGCGACGTGTGGTCGCGCCCGCCTTGCGAAGCCTTGAGGCCCCAGAGTTTCCTGAGAACCGTCACAAATGTCGTATCGAATATCGGTACAAATAGCACAAGGACGGGCACGGCGAGCACGGCAACGATGCCACGCGAGCGGCCACCGACCTGATTGAGCAGCACCGACCCCGACAGAAGAAACCCGATGAACATCGACCCACAATCGCCCATAAAAACGGACGCCGGATTGAAATTAAAGACCAGAAAGCCAAGCAGCGCCCCGATCAGCGCGCTCACAAGCAGCAATTCGCCGGTGAGGCCGTTTGCCGCAAAGTTGAGAGCGAGCGAAAACGCTGCAATAGCAGCGATTCCCGTCGCAAGGCCATCCATGTTGTCGAGCAGGTTGATCGCGTTTGTGATACCCACGACCCAGAAGACCGTCAGCCAGATATCGACGATCTCGTAGCCGGTGAGCGGCAGTTTGAGGCCCGTCAGGATGAGGGCACCTGCACCTATGAGCTGGCCGATGAGTTTCTGGTAGGGCCGGATATTGATGAGGTCGTCGAGCAGGCCGACGAGGAAGAGAAAGGCGCTCCCGCCCACGACCGCCAGCGATTCGCGCGTCGGCGTAACCAACGCCAGATAGACGGTCGTTGTCGCGATAAATATTCCGACGCCGCCGAGCATCGCCGTCGGCCGCTTGTGCCAGCGGTCGCTTTTTGGCTTTGCCACGTAACCGTATCGGCGAGCAAATGAACGCACGCCCAATGTCAGCGCCGCGGCGACCAGCGCGGCAACTCCACCGGCAAATATCGGGTTTGTCGCAAGCCCGTTCATATATCGACACCGTTAGATAATGACCCTGCGATTATCGCAAAAAATAGGCCGCCTTGTCTGCGGGGACGGCAAAATGCGCTTATCCTATTGCGGAGAGACGAGATTCGGGATGGACATTGGCGAAGTGATTGCCGAGGCAGGCAAGGTGTTAGACGACGCAGGCGTTGCCGACGGACGGCGCCAGGCGGCCTCGCTTCTGGCGTTCACGCTTGGGCGTGAAAACGCATATCTGTTCGCTCATCCGAAATATACTCTTGCGGCCGTTGAAGCTGAAGCGTTTCGCGAAGCAATCGGACGTCGGGCTGCGCGAGAGCCCTTGCAATACATCACCGGCCGGCAGGAGTTTTGGGGGCTGGACTTTCTGGTAACGCCTGACGTTCTGATACCGCGGCCTGAGACAGAGATCCTTGTTGAGGAAGCGGTGAGACGTCTGGCCATGAGCGAACATCCACGGATTTGCGAGGCGGGCACGGGCTCAGGATGTATTGCCGTCTCGATCCTGCGTACCGTGCCACAAGCGACGGCGGTCGCTACCGATATCTCGGCTGCCGCGCTCGAGGTCGCTTCAGAGAACGCCAGCCGGCACGATGTTTTGGAACGGCTCGATCTTCGCAAGACTGACGTGTTTGACGGTGTCGAGGGCACATTCGACCTTGTAGTATCAAATCCGCCGTATATCCCTGACACACAGATCTCGGGATTACAGGCCGAGGTCCGCGATTTTGAGCCTCATCTCGCATTGTCTGGCGGACAGGACGGATTCGACACCATTATCAAGGTGATCGACACCTGTCCGAGGCTGCTCAAGTCTGGCGGACACCTGCTGATGGAGATCGGCTTTGACCAATCGGATCGAGTGCGAGGGTTGCTTTCGCGTGAAATATGGGCAGGTGTCGGATTTCTGCCAGACCTACAGGGCATCCCACGCATCTTAAGAGCAACGCTTGTGTAGATCCGGAATCGCTTGCTTTCTTGCATTGAGTAGGTTTACTATAGGCGTATATTTGCAGCAGCAGTTTTGATATCGTTCTTCCGGGGCAAAAATGGGGCGGAAACTGGGCCCAAACTTGCATGACATCATCCGAGGCGAACCGCGGGTGATTGGAGGTTAGAGTATGATAAACGGCTTGGTAGCGGTGGTTTCCCTGATCGCCGCTGGCTTTTGTTTTTGGAAGTTTCAGAAGACGCCGGATGCGAGCACGATCTACATCATAGGCGGCGTTATCTTCGGCCTGCTGACGGTCGTATTCGGCGTAATGTTCCTCTCGGGCCGCGTCAACAAATCCGAGGACATTCACATCACCGAATAGCATCGCTTACCTCGGTCACCGTCGCGTGTCCGGCCCTCGGGCCGTGATGCGCGTCTATTTATCGGTATGGTGACGGCCGCGTCTCTCAATGACGCGGCTGCTTCTTGTTATTCACCACGGACTTTTGTAAGATAAATGTTGAAAAAAATGTAATGATTCGCATTGCATTTTTTGTCGCTATGCCAAAGATCGCTGACATACAGGAAACGCCGAACCCAAATGCGGTTAAGTTCATTTTGCGAGAGCCCGTGTCGTGGGGCACGTCGCATTCTTTTAAGACGGCCGAGGACGGTGCGGCGGATACGCTTGCCAAGTCGCTCTTTGACATCAGCGAGGTGGTCTCTGTCTTTTATATGGACAAGATGATCACGGTCGAAAAGACCGACGAGGCCGAGTGGGACGAGATATTGCCTGAGATCGCCGTGCCGATCCGTGCGGCTGAGGCCGTCAAGCCTTCAAATGGCAACGGCCGCGGGGCAGCGGCATCTGTCGGCGGAGCCATCGCCGCGGCCGCGAGCGACGATCCGAAACTCCGCGAGATCGAGGCACTGCTCGACGAACGTATTCGTCCATATCTGGCGGGCGACGGCGGCTGGCTCGAGATCGTCGAGTTGGCGGGCGACACGCTCCGCATCCGCTACGAAGGCGCCTGCGGCAG
>JAGOWF010000189.1 GCA_018060305.1 Pyrinomonadaceae bacterium | reverse complement strand
TGTCAGAGGGCTCGGGCGAAAATATCTTTTTGGTCAACGGCGGCCGCCTGATAACGCCGCCGCTCGGTGCGTCGATACTGCCGGGCATCACGCGCGATTCTGTGATTCAGATCGCCCGCGAGATGGGTATCGAGATCGTCGAGACGGCTGTGCAGCGGGCTGCTCTTTATCTCGCTGACGAGATGTTCTTTACCGGCACGGCAGCCGAGATCACGCCGATCCGTTCGGTCGATAAGATCACGGTCGGCTCCGGCAAGCGCGGCGAAATGACCGCTGCCATTCAGGACGAGTTTTTCCGCATCCTCGCCGCCGACCGTCCGGCCCCTGCCGAACAGCCGTGGCTTACCTTTATCAACGCCGATGAAAAAAAAACGGCTAGTGCCTGAGTGAGTTCCGACTGTATCGACAATAAGTCGTCCAATTCTGGTTTTGTATCGACAACCGCCGGAACTGTATCGTCGAATTTCTAGCAAAAAAGGGCCGCTCTCGATGCTATCGAGGGCGGCTTTTTTGCTGCGCCCGGGCAACGCCGCTGACGCCCTCGCCGGCGGCCACGCCGGCGAATTCGCCGGTCCCCGTCGTTAGCTCCTACGCCCGGACAAACGCCGTCCCGCCCGCTGACACGCCCCCGCCTTCCCCGCCCGTGCAAAGCCCGCAACATCTGGGCGAACTCAGGGTAGTGTGGATCGTCCCCGAAGGGGACCACTGTAATAGCGGCGGGTGAAACCCGCCGGAAAGGGATGAAGATCGGCGCGTCCCTGTAAGGGACGATTGACCCTCGGTAAACTGTCCCTTTCAGGGACAGACCTCGCTCGGCTATGCCCTCGTCGGGTTGCACCCGACGCTATTACAGCCGTCCCCTTCGGGGACAAGATGGAAACACCACAAGATTAGGACACTACAGAACTCTGCAAAGACCTCAGCGGACTCTGCGTAGAAGATGGCTCCACGCGGAGATCACCGACGGGAATTTCAGACTGATGCCTGCCGAACCTCCTGTGGTGTTTCCATCTTGTCCCCGAAGGGGACATCTGTAATAGCGTCGGGTGAAACCCGACGAGCGAATAGCCGAGCGAGATCTGTCCCTGAAAGGGACATTTTCCACGGGCCAATCGTCCCTTACAGGGACGCATCGATCTTAATACGTTTCCGGCGGGTTTCACCCGCCGCTATTACAGTTGTCCCCTTTGGGGACGATCACCACCGCTTTAGGGCACCACCTTGTGATCTTCCCTCTTTACATTTCCAAATAATGTTGCTATGGTCAATGGTATTCTCATGTGCGAAACACGACGAGAAAATTCACGACAGATAAAAGGAGAGATCACATGAAAATATTCAGACGATGGGAAAAATTCCAGGGCAAACCAAACGACCCGCGACGCAGGACGCCGCATGTCACGATCAATCAGAAAGGCACGATCCTGATGAACCGCATTGCGTTTGAGATGGCCGGTGCGCCGTCACAGGTCTCGCTGCTCTTTGACAAACAGCACGGCGTGATCGGGCTGCAAAGCGCGCGAACGAGCGAGCCAAACACCTTCCCCGTCCGCGAGCGCAGCGGGCATAATAATCGCGTCATCAACGCCAATCCGTTCTGCCGCCATTACGAGATCAATGTCGGCCGAACGATGGCCTTTAACAAACTCGATGTCGAAGACGGCATCCTGCTGCTCGACCTCAACACGCTGACATCGGCCAAGCGCCGAACGGGCACGATCGATGATGTCTGAGTAGGTCAGAGCTTCGTCCATACGGCGTGTGCCGCTGCATTCTCTATCGAAGCGCGACAGGCTGGTCGTCCGGCTTTTGGTCGGTCGTGCCGGTGGTCGTTGCCGTTGTGTCGTCTTTGGTCGTGCCGTCGCTCGCAGCTTCGCCTTTCGCCATACACCAGCGAGATTACGCAATGTCGCGAGAGGTTAGAATGGCATTTTGCGAGTTTTGCGTATTTTGAGAGATTTGCTTATTTTGATCGTTTTGCGAGGTTTCGCGGGAAAGACATGAAGAGGATGTCTGAAAAGTCTGCTTCTACGCGGTGGAGCCGCGAAAGACGGTAGCCAGACGTGAAACGTCTGGAAAGTTGCGAACGATGATTTCCGCACTGAAGGTGCGGCAGACACCCGTAAACATTGACCTCTCGCCCCTTCAGGGCGAGATGCCTTGGAGGCAATCGTTCCAGACGTTTCACGTCTGGCTACTATCTTTTTGCGGCTCCGCCGCGAAGGAACGACTTTTCAGACAACCTTCTCAATCATCCAACAATTATGTCTTTTGCTTAATCGTCGATCTCGTTCCAGATGCGGTCGAGGATTTCGTCATCCTCAGGGGTAAGCTCCGGCCCCTCGTCACCGCTCCCTCGGTCTTTGGGATCTGTCGCTGCCGACACTTTCAACTTACGTTCGGTGAATACTGTATCGTCGCTTTTTCTTTCTGAAACTTTCTCTGACATAAGCCTTCCTACCTGCCAGGTCTTAGCTCAGCTTACCGCAATGCCTGGCCCGGCAGTTCGGTGCCGAGGCTGCCGAGGCCGTTTAGGCGGAAGCTGAAGATGAGCCGGTTCTCTTTGCGGACGCCGATATTGAAGGTGTAATACTGCAGGACGATCGAGCAGCAATCGTAGGCGTAGCCGACGGTGGCGAGGGCGCTGACCATGGGCGATTGGCGCGACGCGCGGCGGTTTTGAAAATCAAAAAAGAACGACGTGCCGCCAAAGAGGCCTCGGTCGCGGTTTCCGACAAAGACCGACGGGCTCCACTGAGAACCGCGCAGCGTGCCCGGCTCTTTGCCGCCGGGCCCCGCGTATTGCGCAAGCGAAGGCATCAGCGTGACGGCCCGCGTGTAGTAAAAGGTCTGAAAGAGCTTAAACAGCGGCCGCTCGACGCCGATGGTCGCCGAAATAGCGCGAATGCCGTCGCCGTTCAGGCCGACATCCATTCGCGTATTGGCGAAGATGGTTCGGCGCGGCCGGTAATTCACATCGATCGCAAGCGGCGACAGCCGTCGGGGGACGCCGCCAAACGTGTAAAAGCTCAATGCCGTGATCGGCTCGATCTGGTTCCTTCGGCCCGGAATGAGGGCACCGCCAAAGGACTCGTCAAAGTAGTATTTCCCTCGGACCGTCACCGTCAGCACCTCATACGGCTGGACTTCTGACGAACGGCCGGCGGCCGTTTTCGGCTGGTTCAGCATCTGCTGCTGCGCCGTGGCCGTGACCGCCTCGCCGTATCTTCTTGTGTAAAAACGATTTATCACGCCGTATTCGACCTCGTTAGTGTTGGCGATGGTGTCAACGTAATCAAAGCGGATAACGCGATGAAAATTATTGACGCCGCGCACCAGCCGATACGTCGCGTAAGGTTCGATGACGTGACGGAATTTGAAGGCGTTTCCTTTCCCGTAATAGTTCTTTGCAAGTGCGACGGGCCGAATGTCGAAGGCAAATTCGCCGTATTTTCGTATCACGTCGCGGCCAACCACCTGACGCATATCGTTGAACGAATTCGAGTAGTATGTCACCCGCGCCGAACCGGTCGCGGTAAAATTGAAATACTTGGTCTGCAGCGGCAGCGTGACCTGGGGGTAAATGTCGAGCCGCTGCACGAGCGACGGTGACACGACGGGATCGGTCCCGGTCATCGAACGATAGAGCGCGAGGTCACTGACCTCTTCGCGTCGCGATACGCCCTCGAGCGCGGCCTTGTATGAGAAATAGAACCCCTTGAGAAATGACGGCATTGTCGGCCGCTTCTCAAAATGAATGCTCGGCAGGTTGCGGGTCTTCTCCCGCACATTCGGTATCGAGATCACCTGGCTGCGGGTGAGAAAATTTAACGTGTAATCATTCCAGCTTTTGTTGACGAATACCTGCGACACCTCGATCGGCGAGATTATCTGCTGAATGCCCTCGGCAAACTCCTGCCGAAAGGCAAGGCTTGACGTCAGCCGAATGTCAGCCGACGCCGTAAAGCCATTCGGAAAGTAGTGCACGCCCTCGGCGTATAGCAGCGAGCCGCCCTGATTGGGGTGCTGTGCGTCCTCGTTCGGGCCAAAGAGGCGGTCCTTGACGGCGTAAAATCCAAAATTCAGATACGAACGCGAATTCGCGCGTGTGCGAAAATCGGCCCCATACCCGACGCCGCGTTTGGAAAAGACGTCGGCACGAAACGTCACGTCAGCAGATCGGCCGAGCGTCAGATAATACGCCCCCGACAGCCGCACGCCCTTTCGGCTCGAATATCCGCCGGCGGGCGTGAGGAAACCTGAACTTCGATCCCTCTCTTTGATCGGTATCGACGCAAAGGGCAGCAGCAGGATCGGCACGTCCTTAACGCGAAACTTTACATTGCGCAGCTTGATTTTGTCGTTCGTCCTGATCCGCGCGCGTTCGGCCGTAAAGCTCCATTTGGGCACCGCCTCTTCGCACGCGGTGAACTTGCCTTTTGTGACGACGATCTCGTTCAGGCTGACGCGTTCGACGCGCGCCGCGCTAAAGTAGATCACCGTGCCGTCGTTGGTCTGGTTTGTGAATCCGGTCGAGTCTTCGAATGAACCGAGCTTTGTCTTGTAATTCCAAACGGCCGTCGCCCCGGTGATGCGCTGGTCGTCGCCTTGGTCAAAGATCACGCTGCCGCGCGCCACCACGCGATTCTCGGCCTCGTAGATCGCTATCTCATCGGCCTGCAGCCGATAGATTCCGTATCTCAGGTCAACATTGCCCGAATGACGAACGATGCGTTTGCCCTTTTCGCCCTCGACCGTCTGTCGTTCGGAATAGACGACAACCTCGCCGTCGCCGCCCTCAGGTTCGACGGTCGGCCTCTTGGGTTTGGGCGCGGCAATGCTCTGCTCGGCTGAGACAGGATTGATGTTTGGCGTGTCAGTGATCGGGTTTGAGACCTGACGCTCGACGGGGTTAGTGTCCTGGGCCGCGGCGGTCAGGCATACGGCCAGGATCGCGAGGGCCGGCCCCAATGTTCTTATAAACCTCATCGAATCAACAAGATAAATAACGATGCTACCACGACGAGCATCACGCGTGAAGCGTGCGTCTATTGCGTTGACACCTCGAGGACAAACTGGTCGCCGCCCTCGATCCTCGTGATGCGGCCCGTTTTGTATCGCTCGCTGAAGAACGCGTTTGCCGGGTATGCGGTGCCGCGGATCGCGGCGTCGCCGCTCATCTCGCTCTGAGCGATCAGCTCGTCAGGAAACCAGGTCTCGACCGAGAGCGTCACGGGCTGGCCCTTACCGTAGGCCTCGGCGTCTGTGACAATACGGCCGGCCGTCTCTTTAGAAAACAGCAGGACGGCGACGAGCTTCTTTGTCGAGGGCGACTCCTTCCACACGACGTCCTCAGCCTCGTATGGAACCGTGATGAGCAGGCCCAACTCCTCAACATTTGTCTTAGGAGCGGCGGCATTCGCATTCGCTGAGTTGGCCGACGACGGCGGACGTGAGTTCGCCTTTTCGTCCGTGCCCGCAACGCAGCCCGACAACGCAGTGCACACGGTAAAAAGTGATAAAATAGCCCAGAGTTTGAACACAATTAAGATTAATTCACCTTACATAAATCCTATGTCGAAATCAAAGACAGCCCCCGCGACCGCCACCCGTGCCGAGGTCGAACGCTGGGAACAAGAGACGCTCACGCCGGTCATCGAACGCTCGCCCGAGCGAAAGGCGTCATTCGAAGGCGT
>JAGOWF010000188.1 GCA_018060305.1 Pyrinomonadaceae bacterium | reverse complement strand
GTGTCGTTTCAGAATTTGCGGACCCGCGAACGATTTCGCGAAAAAATGGAACAGGTCGCCGCGAAGATTGAGATCGCGTAGCGATCAAGTGAATTTAGCCGTGGGTGACAACCCACGGTCAGGGATTAACATATGATCGTGGCGCGTAGCGACAATTGAATCAATCGTCGCTACGCGACGTGATGGCATCGTTACGACATTCCGTGGGTTGAAACCCACGGCTACAATCAGACGCCGCTACGCGGCGGAAAAGCTTGTGCAACTTTCCGAATATATGTCCTTTTTAACGGGTTCAATTTCGACCCTGATCTTACTGATAGTTGGTGGCCATGCTGCTTTTGCGGCGGGGCCGCAGGTTTGGTCGGTCAATTCGCGCGCTGACGTATTGCGGGGCGATGCGCGCGGGGTTTCGATCGCTGACGACGGGACGATCACGCTGGCGCCGTCGATGGTCGAGGCTTTTAAGACGGGCCAGCAATACGTCTGGTCGAGCGCGGTCGATTCGGCGGGGAATGTTTATCTCGGAACCGGCGGGGACGGCAAGATATTCAAGGTCGCGGGAGGCGGAACAGGCGCGCAGTTCGCAGATCTTGCGGAACTGAACGTTTCGGCGCTGGCTATCGGCAGCGGCGGTGAGGTGTTCGCGGGAACTTCGCCCGACGGCAAGGTCTATCGTATCGCGGCCGACGGCAAGGCCGAGGTCTATTTCGACGCCAAAGAGAAATACATCTGGGCCCTCGCCGTGATGCCCGACGGCCTCGCGGTATCGACGGGCGACGGCGGACGCATTTATAAGGTCAAGGCTGCAGGGGCGGCACGCGACGCGTCGCTGATGTTCGACACGAGCGAGACACATGTCATCTCGCTGGCAACGGACAAGCTCGGCAATCTTTATGCGGGCACTGATTCTAATGGCCTCGTTATGCGTTTTGGGGGCGACGGCAAGCCGTTCGGACTGCTCGATTCTAGCTTAAGAGAAATACACGAACTCGCCGTCGGTCCGGACGGTTCGGTGTATGTTCTTGCGCTCGGTGAGTCTGTTTCGACTCCAAAGCCGGACGCGCCAAAAGAGACAGCCGAGGTCAAGCCAGTGACCGTCGATAAGCCGGGGCTGCCCGGTAGCGAGCCGCCGCCAAAAAGCCGTTATGACCTGAAGGATGCGAAAACCGCCGTTTACCGGATATTGCCCGACGGCGCGGTCGATCTGCTGTGGGCGTCGCCGACCGTTACGGCTTTCTCGATATACGCTCACCAAACGGGCCGCGGCGTGCTGGTCGGCACATCCGACAAGGGCCGCATTTATGACATCACGAACGGGGGCCGCGAGACCCTCGTGCTGCAATCTGATGCGGGGCAGATCTCGACATTGTGCACCGACGGACGCAGTTTGTTGGCGACATCGAGCAATCAGGGATCGTTCTTCAGGATCGGACCGGCGGCGATGCCGGAGGGCATTTACGAATCTCCTGTTCTCGACGCCCGAACGACCGCCACGTGGGGCCGCATTTGGTGGCGTTCGGGCGGCGATGTCGCGATACAAACACGCACGGGCAATACAGAGAAGCCTGACGAAACGTGGAGCGCGTGGAGCGGAGCAAAGGTCGACCAAAGAGGCGGACAGGTTGCCAGTCCCAAAGCGAGATTCCTTCAATGGCGTGCCGTGCTGCGTCCGTCGAGGCCGGCTCTCGAAGGTGCGACAGGCGACCGAACGGCTTTGAGTGAGGTGAATGTAGCCTTCGTCGCTCGCAACATCGCACCCGAGGTCCTGTCGATCAATGTCCTGGCGACCAACGTCGGCCTCGCGGCAAATCCGCCGATGCAGATTGACCCGAACATTGTCCTTTCTGGAATGGAACCGGCGACATTCGGTATTCCGGTGACGGCCGTCGCGCCGCGGCGCGTCTATCAGCGAGGGGCGACCTCGCTGCAATGGACGGCCGCGGACCGCAATGGCGACGATCTCATCTATGACGTTTATTACCGCGAGATCGGTGATGTGACCTATAAACTGCTGCGTGCCGGACTGGCCGAGAACTTCCTTGCCATCGACGGCCAATCGCTGGCTGACGGTCGATACGTTTTTCGCGTTGTGGCACGCGACGCGCCTTCAAATCCAGCGACATTGGCGTTATCCGGCGAGCGGTTTACCGAACCCGTCGATATCGACAACACGCCGCCCACCGTAACGTCGGTCGGTTCGCCGCAGATCACAGGTGACAAGGCCCGCATCGTATTCGACGCAGTTGACCTGTCTAGTTATCTCACCCGCGCCGAATACAGCGTGAATGGGGGCGAATGGCAAACCGTTTATGCCGACGACGGCATCTCAGACCATGTGCGCGAACGCTATTCGATCGAGATCGCCGTTCCGATAGCGGGCGAGTATTCTGTCACACTGCGGGTTTATGATGTAAATGCTAACGCGGGGAACGCACGCGTTGTCGTGCGGCGATGAGTAGCGCAGGCTGCGCGTGAAGCAAGGGCGACAGACTCAACCCTGAGCGAACATTTCGCCCTTGCTGACGCGCGAGCTTCTGCAATGTCAGTTCTTCGGCAGCGTCTTCGTCTTGCCTTCACTTTCAATATCGAGGTGACGGGTCGTGGAATCGGTGACGCTTGGCGGAACGAGGTCGCCGGTGTTGTAGCGAGGATCGGTCTGCACACGTTCAACCCCTACCGGCGGCAAGGCGGATTGCGGGGCCGATGGAGTGAACGAGGGCTCATTAAGCGGAAATGATCCGGAATTGCGCTCTTGTTTAGCTTGCTGAAGCCGGACAATTGTAGCAACACCGCTACCGAGCATAAAAAACGCCGGGACGAGCATCCAGAACCACCATCCTCTCCCCATTCCCGATACTCCAAGAATAAATGAAACGACGACGAAAGCGACGCCCATTGAGATTTGGCGTATCGGCCGTTCCCATGTGATCTCACGGCCTTTACGGTCAATCAGGGGTTGCGACTGTGGAACGCCCGTAAGGGCCTGCGAGACATTGCCGAGGTCGGTGCCGCATGAGCGGCAAAACTTGCCGGTCTCAGGATTCTGTTGTCCGCATTTTGGGCAAAACATAGGGCAGTGACGAGTGACAAGTAACGGGTAACAAGTTAGATCCGTTGCCGTCGGGCTTCAAAGAGTATTACGCCGGCGGCTACGGAGACGTTCAGGGAATCTATTCTTCCATACATCGGGATGTTTACCAACACGTCACAATTCTCGGCGACAAGGCGATGGAGCCCGCTGCCCTCGCCGCCGAGCACCAAAGCGGACGGCCGCGTCCAGTCCCAATCGGTATATGCCGTCGGAGCATCGGCCGATGCGCCCACGACCCAGATGTTTCTTTCCTTTAGGGTTTTGATGACGTTGTTGAGGTTTGGGGCCTTTGCGACCCGCAGGTATTCGATGGCCCCGGCGGAAGATTTGGCGACTGTCTCGGTCAGGCCGACGGCGCGGCGTTCTGGTATGATGATGCCGTCGACAGCCGCACATTCGGCGGTACGGATGATCGCACCGAGATTTCGCGGATCTTCGACACCGTCGAGCAGGACAAACAGCGCGGGATCGGCGGCGTTGTCGAGCATGTCATCAAGATCGGCATATTCCGCTGACGCAGTAAATGCCATCACGCCCTGATGATTGGCGTCCGGGCCTAATCGGCGAGTTAACGTATCACGCGGCACACGGCTCCAGGTGATCGACCGTTCACGGCATAGGTCAATGATATCTGTCAACCGCTTTTCGCGAACGCCCTCAGCGATCAGGACCCTATCGATACGGCGGATTTTGGCACGCAGTGCCTCAAGCACCGGCAGAACACCGTAAATTGGTCTGGAGTCTTGAGTCTGAAGTCTTGAGTCGGGTCGGCGCACCGACCGCCCGGCCTGAACAATTGATCTTCGTGTTCCAGACTTAGGATCCGAGACTCCAGGCTTTTTTTTCATAGAAGGTGCCATTGCAGACGCGAGTATTTGGTGAATTGGGTGACGTTATTCGTCGATGCCACACTGCCAAATTCAACCTTGCCAAAGCCCGCTCGCTGCAGGCCCTGCGGGTCCTTTCGCGATTCGGTTGGCCAGACGTCATCGAGTGCGTGGGCGATGAGGGCATAAGCGGTTATGACCTTTGCATTTGGGGCGTATTCACTGAGAACCGCTACAAGATGCCGCAGATTTTCACCGGCGAGCAGGCCCTTATCTTTGCCGAGGCACGAGAAATCAAAGCCCGCAAGCTGGATACGCCAGCCATGCGGATCGCGTCGGCTGTAGATGTCCAGAACGGCCTCGTCCGAATCGGTTGTCATTTCGTCGAGCAGTTTCGTGGCCTTGCCGCGACGGCGCTTTTTCTCGAGTGAATCGGTGCGGCTGGAGAGAAGCGTTCCGGTAATAAGCAGGGCAAGATCGTCGCGCGCGATTTTATGGGGCTCACCGGTATTAAATTCATAGACAATGAGGCCGTCGTCATTAATGTCGATCCGCTTCAATCGCGTCGGCGCCGAATCGACATCAAGCTCTGTGTCGCTAACGATCCGGCAATCGAGGCCGAGACCGGAGAGCTTCTTGACGACAGCAGCCGCTTGTGTCTCAACCGCGAGACGCGTGATTGGCAACGGCGCGGCGGCATCGACGAGCAGATTGAGCCGCTCTGCGTCGCCACCGATGATAGCGGCCAGCGCCGCAATGTTCGGTCGCGGATCGTTGAGGTTTGGAAAAAGGATGACGTTCCAGCCGCTTTCCCACGTTTCGGGCTGTCTCAGGGTGAGTTTTGCCGTGGATCGGTCGGTGGCATCGAGGGCCTTTCCGCAATAAACGCACGCCGGGCGGTTTGGCGGATTTGTGCGGTTGCACGCGGTGCATCGTACCAATTCCGAAGGCCTGAAAGCAATGTCTTCCGACTGTATTTTCGGATCGAAGTGATGCTCTGTATCGGTGCTCTCGGGCATAGATCGTGGCCGGACTGTGGCGATTTTAGCACTTTCGGGCGAAAAATGCTTGACCGTTCACTCCGGGCTTGGCAAACTAGAGGCACGGCATGCGTGACGTGACATATATCACGCATAAGGTTCGATCAAGGCGGTTTATTTGAAGGCTAATTATTCGATCAGCATATAGTTAGGTGTTTTTTGAAGACAGATATTGGTTACGACTCTCGTCTTTCCCGCCCGAACCAACGCAGTGCCGAATACTCGTAGTTTGAGGTGATCCAAATGAAATTCGATGCGGAGGCCGGTTTATCCTGGCAGTTCGGTCATCGCGGGCGCGTCGCAGTTTTTATCGACGGTAATAATCTATTTCACGCTGCACGTTTTCACAATCTCGACATTGATTATGCCAAGCTGCTCCGCGTGCTGCTAGGCGACGGACGTCTGCTGAGGGCGTTCTTTTACACCGGCGTCGATACCGGTGCCGAGCGGCAGCAGGGCTTTTTGTTGTGGATGCGGCGAAATGGTTTCCGCGTTGTGCAAAAAGAGCTTAAGACCTTTTACGACGGCACTCGGAAGGCCAATCTGGATGTCGAGATCGCCGTCGATATGTTGAGCCTCGCCGGCCGCTACGACACGGCCGTGCTTGTTTCGGGTGATGAGGATTTTGTCTATGCTATCAACGCTGTCGCCTACAAAGGCTGCCGTGTCGAGATCGCCGGGTTTCGCTCGAATACCGCACCGCGGCTGATCGATGTTGGCGACTACTTTATTGATCTCGGTGATATAGCACACTTGATCCGTAAGGATGTCG
>JAGOWF010000187.1 GCA_018060305.1 Pyrinomonadaceae bacterium | reverse complement strand
CCGCCGCACCATGAAGCGGATTATAGCAGACGACAGAGAATTCGGGTTATAATCGCTCAGTTTGGCCTGGAATAAATACATTGACAAACCGTTGAGAATGTGATACAGTGTTGCACGGTCACAACTAGCGGTTAGTGGAGGAATCTCGCGCCGAGAACGAGCGAATGAGTGGCAAATGGGGCCCGGCGAAGAGCGCATGAAAAAAGTTTCTCAAAAAACCGACGAAATGGAGGGATCGAGCTAGGCTAAGCCACGTGTTATCAAGGTGTTAGCTGTCCACTCAGCGTGAGTGGACAACCAGTGGACAAGCGGGTGGACAGCTTGTGGACGGCGAGTGGACGTGTTTTCACTTTGGACGGTGTAAACGCTGCATACAAACGGGTTAGATAGATGCGGTCGAGTGTGAGCAGAGCAAGAAGGCCATTTTGGCTGCCGGCATCGAATTACTATGTGCTGGCTGTTGCCGTGTCAGCGGTGTTCTTCTTTCTTGTTTGGGGCATCCTCCACGACGGCGGCGAAGAGATGCCCTGGATCACCGCCGGTATCGGGGCAAGCATTCTGATGATCGGGGCCGTGATCCTGCGCGAGGTGATCCTGCGGCATGCCAGATCCAGGCTGGTTGCTCATCAGCGGTCCATTGATAGCCAGTTTCGTGGGCAGCGAAACCGGTCAGACGTTCGCGACGGCGATAAGCTGACTTTGGAGGTAAATGCTGCTGTTCTTAGCGAGATCAGGCAGAAATCCGCCGCGGCCAATGTGTTTGCCAAGGTTTCGGCGGGTCATCGCGAAGTATTCGAGCTGTGCAGCGATTATCTGGCGCGAAATGAAAGCGAGCTGAAGTCGGTGAAGGCCGGCTCGCCTCGTCTCGCCCCGCTTCTGAGGGGGCGTTCGACGGCGGGTGATCTACATCGTTTTCATATGCTCAAGTGGGCTGAGATCGAGGCTCGCACTCTCGCCGCCGAGGCCCGACGCCGCTCGGATGTTACGGAGAAGATCGAAGCGGCCCAGGATGCGATCACAGTGCTGGATTCGGCACTCGCGTCATACCCTGACGAGGGTAGCTTGCGCGAGTCGCGTCAGGTTCTCGGTGACCTGCTCGTGTCGATAAATGTCTCGCATCTGGTCGAGCAGGCTGAACGGGCGGCCTTTAAGGGTGAATATTCCGAGGCAAAGAGTATCTACAAGGATGCGCTTTTCTATCTCGGTCGGGATAACATCCAAAGCGACGACCGCGATGAAGCCGCGGAGAAGATATTGGCCGAGATCGAGCGGATCAGGCTGCTCGAAAACGCAAGGTAAGATTTTGGATGGTGCGGTTTAACGGTTATTCTGTTTGGAGTTAGATCATGATCTCTCAGAGATGCCCCCGATGCCGAAGCAAGCGAATCCGGCGGGGTTACAAGCCAACATCCATACTCTCCAAGCTGTTTTTCCGCTATCACCTGCTGTGCGATGCGTGTAACTGGGAATTCACCGGTTTTGCCGTTCCCGGCACCGTAGAGCGCGGCTCGCGAAACCGAAGATCGCGAAGCAAGGGTCAGTAGAGCCGAACCTTTCGAGTGGTCAGCATTCACAGAATGTCCATTTTGCGACAGTTATTGATCGTTCCCATTTGCCTGTTGGTACTATGTGCCGGTGTGAACCTGCGGGCACAGATCGCGACGGACGATCAGTATTCGCTCGTGCACTTTGGCGATCTCATTGATGTGGATGTATTGGGCGGATTTGAGTTTGACTGGCGTGGGCGCCTCGATCCGGAGGGTTTTCTCGCGGGTTTCGATTCGTATGATGCGCCGATCTTTGGCCACTGCCGGTCGGTCGATCAGATCGCAGCCGATATATCTAAAGCGTTCTCTAAGATCCTGCGTGATCCGCAAGTCGTCGTCAGGATCATCGATCGATCGAATCGGCCCGTCGTAATGCTGGACGGCGCGGTGCGGACCCCGACACGTTTTCGACTGCTGAGGCCCGTCAGTCTCCGGGAACTGATCGTCATGGCCGGCGGGCTTACCGAGGGAGCGAGCGGCGGAATATCAATTTTCCGTCCCGGTAACGCGAGTTGTGCTGCCAACGCGGCCGACACTCGCCCGATACGCGAGGCGGCCCTACGGGACAACGCCTCTCGGACTATCAACATCAAAATCTCCGAACTTTTGAGCGGCTCGGCCAACGCCGATATGAGGATACTGAGCGGAGATCTGATATCGGTCATACGGGCCGATCCGGTCTATGTGATAGGTGCCGTCAACAATCCGCGGCCGATCTATTCCGCACTCGAGATGACTATTACCCGTGCGATTGCGGCTGCGGGTGGGACGGCGAAGGGGGCCGACACGCAAAAGATAACGATCTATCGTCGGGATCAGTCGGGGCGTCGAGTGATCGCAACCAATATGCAGGAGATCGAGCGTGGCCAAGCCCCGGATGTCCTCTTAAAACCGTTTGATATACTAGAGGTCGGCACCAGGGGCGGTCCGGGGCGCAAATATCCACCGGTGATCGCTGCCGATGAAAATGGATCTGGAAGGACCGAGTTGCCGCTTCGTGTGGTAAATTGATAGTTTATGGCTAATAAAAAAGGCGGAATCAGTCGGCGAAAGCTGGCAATGATATGGATGGTAGCGGTTGCGGCCCTGATAGGCGTATTGATCGCTTACGAGCAGATCTCGATCCTGTACGTTCTGGCGACACTTTCGATCGTCGTACTCCTGCTTATCGTCGGATTTACAGATCTTGAGAAGGTGGGCCGGACCGATGACGACACAGCGGCGGCAAAAGGCTAGGGCGTATCTATGCGGGTGATGCGGGACATTTGTGCGATGCTGCTGACACTGGCGTGCCTTTCGACGTCGGCATTTGCAACGCCTGCCGGTGCATCGTCGGACCGCGGTGAACATCTCAGCCTGAGGTGGCGGGCGCCCGTGATCCGACTCGCAATATCGAATTCACTCCTCCGGCCCGGATCTAATATCAAGGCCGATAGCGACGTCTCGGGTGCTATAAAGAGAAGCCTTGCGGCGTGGAGCGATGTTGCGGAGGTCGAGTTTGCATCGGTTGAATCCGACCGTCAGAGTATCAGCCCCTCAGGGGTCGCCGGCGATGGGGTCAGCTTGATCACAATTGCGCAGACGCCCGAGAACGTGATGCTCTTCTCGCGCGATCCAAGTGGGGAATCGGCGCGCACACGCGTCTTTTACAACCGAATCGGCACGATAACCGAGGCCGACATCGTGTTGAATCCCTTTCTGCAGTTCTCCACCGACGGGACATTCGGCACGTTCGACCTCGAGTCGACGCTCACACATGAGATCGGACATCTGCTCGGCATCAGACATTCAGGCGTGATCGGTTCGGCAATGAGCGAAAGCCTGGCGCGCAACAACGAAACTTCGACTCTCAACGGTCCGAGAAAGCTAGCGACGAGCGATATTGCGTCGGTTCGACAGAAATATGGCGCGTCGAACGCTGAGGATTGTTGTGCTTCGGTTACGGGTAAACTCGCCGCCCGCTCCGCTAATGGCATTGCCGTTTGGGCAGAGGAGAATGGCACCGGCCGCGTCTCGGCGTGGACCGAGACCGCTACCGACGGTAGCTTTGAGCTCGGCGGGATGCCCAGCGGCAGCTATTCACTGCTGTGGCGGCGCTCCGACGGGAACTCCAACTCGACGATCGGGTATCTTGGGATGATAAGGCTCCATGCGGGGGATACGTCGTCTGTTTCTCAAAAACTCGAGCCGGTAGATGCGGGTGAAGAACTCCTGTTCGTGGGCCTCAATAGCCAACTGACGGATTCGTCTATAACACTCGAAGCCGGCCGCGAGCACATCGTTTTTCTGGGCGGCACCGCAGTCGATCGACAAGGCCTTGTTGTCGAATTTAACTCGCCCTTCCTGACCGTCGTGCCGGGAACGATCCGCCCGCACGACTTCGGTGACGACCTTTCGGTCATTAGCTTCGTCCTCAGGATCAGTCCGGAAGCACCGCCCGGCCTATACTCGATCTTTGCGACTCGTGAGGACAGCATCAGTGCGGCCCTTCCGGGTGCCGTTACCGTTCGCTGAGTTCTCCTTGCGGGGCGAGAAAGTTATGATAACGACGGTTTGCGTTTTCGCGGCGCTTGTGCATAATTATCTTGTTCACCTCCCGGTGAACATCAGACTGCTTCGGCAGTCGCGGGGCGACGGTGTGGGAGACGTCGCCCCGTTCATTTTATATCAGGCTTGATGGAGATACTGCTTAGGTTCGTGTTTTTCAGGACTGACCGGATCGACGAAACAAGAAATAACCCAGGGCACCTTAAATTCCACCGCCAACGTCAGCCGGCTGCGGCAGCAGCATGCGTGGCAGTTAGATCGAGAAAGCACCTGCGGCAATATACGGGCCGGCCCTGAGACGGAAAGA
This sequence comes from Pyrinomonadaceae bacterium, assembly GCA_018060305.1. Classification (GTDB taxonomy): domain Bacteria; phylum Acidobacteriota; class Blastocatellia; order Pyrinomonadales; family Pyrinomonadaceae; genus OLB17. The sequence goes on along the minus strand of JAGOWF010000187.1, from coordinate 1,337 downwards.
ATGGCACCGTCGTCGTATCGCCGCAATGAGCGCAGTCGGCGCGGACCTCGACGCGCTGACGATGGCCATTGGACCTGGCTGCGGCGACGGCCTCGATACGACGGTTTTTCGCACGCTTGCATGGTTTGCAGCGTTTTGGCGGATTGGTTAGCTGTTTCTGTAGAAAGAATATCTGCTCGCCCGCGCTCCAGATAAAGGGTTCCGAGCAATCGATGCAATCGATCGAGATATCCTGAAAGTCGCCGTCCTCGCTGGATGACGAACCAATTTTGATGGTCCCTTGACGTTCGATTTCGGACATGGCCGGCCCTATCGCTCTCTTCACGCCTGCTTAGGCGAAAGGCAACCTCGTGTTGTAGATTGGACAGGTGAGGCGACTGTCCGATCTGGCGCTTGATGCTGAGATTAGATTTTCTGACCATACATCTACCAGAATCTGGTGTCAAGACGACCTGACCATCTCGCCTCCGCAGTCAGGTTCTCTATGAATGTCCTCGTAATAGGTTCGGGTGGCCGCGAGCATGCTCTTTGCGCCGCTTTTCGACGTTCGCCGCGGGTCGAAAGGCTCTTTTGCGCGGATGGTAATGCAGGTATTGCCGCTGTCGCCGAGTGTATTCCCATTAGGCACGACGAAGTTGGCCGTCTCGCTCAATTCGCCAGCGAGAATGCCGTGGGCCTGACGTTTGTCGGCGGCGAGACACCGTTGGCGCTTGGCATTGTCGATGAGTATGAAGAACGCGGCCTGAGCATCATTGGGCCGCGACGAGATGCTGCCCGGCTCGAATCGAGCAAGGCGTTCGCTAAGGATTTTATGGGACGTCACGGTGTGCCGACAGCCCGGTATGTGACGGCGCATTCGGCGGGATTTGCAGTGCTGGAACTCGAAAGCGGTGATTTTGGCGACCCAGATGCACCTGTTGTCGTCAAAGCTGATGGTCTCGCCGCAGGCAAAGGCGTCGTCGTCGCCGGCAACCGTGCCGAGGCTATCGATGCTATCAACGGTATGGAGTCGCTTGTCGGGACGGCGGCCGCGGGCAAGATCGTCCTCGAAGAATGCCTCGTGGGCAGGGAGGTCTCGCTGCTGGCGTTTGTGGACGGCGAGCATTACGCGCTGATGCCGCCGACGCGCGATCACAAGCGTATCGGCGACGGGGACACGGGGCCGAACACCGGCGGAATGGGTGCGATCACCGATGCGGACCTGCTGTCGGCCGAGCAACTGGCTGAGATCGTAGAGACGATCATTCGACCGACGCTGGCCGGATGCGTTAGGGAAGACCTCTCGTTTCGCGGCATACTTTTCCTTGGCCTGATGATGACCGCTGCGGGGCCGAAAG
>JAGOWF010000186.1:3374-5778 GCA_018060305.1 Pyrinomonadaceae bacterium | reverse complement strand
CCGCAACGCTTTCTAATCGATACATTACCGACCGATTTCTGCCGGACAAGGCTATCGACCTGATCGATGAGGCCGCATCACGCATTCGCATCGAGATCGACTCGCTGCCGCAGGAGATCGACGTGCTCGAACGCGAGATATTGCAGCTTGAGATCGAGAAGCAGGCGCTCAGTCGTGAAACCGATAAAAAGTCAAAAGAGCGTCTCGACGACATCGAGAAACGCATCGCTGACCTCAACGAGAAGTCGTCGGCGATGAAGGCCAAGTGGCAATCCGAAAAGGAAGAGATCGAAAAGATGCGTGCGGCCAAGGAGCAGTTGGAGGAAGCCAAGCTCGAATTGGAGCGGGCACGCCAACAGGGCGATCTTAATAAGGCTGCCGAGCTGCAATACGGCAAGATCCCAGAGATCGAAAAGGAACTTGAGGCGGAACATGCCCGCCTCGGCGAGCTGCAAAAGGACGGCGTTTTCCTCAAGGAAGAGGTTGACGAAGAGGACGTTGCTGAGATCGTCGCAAAATGGACCGGCGTCCCGGTCTCAAAGATGCTCGAAGGCGAGATGCAAAAGCTGGTTCAGATGGAGTCGAACCTTGGCAAACGTGTTATTGGCCAAAACGAGGCTCTTGAGGCTGTAGCCAATGCCGTAAGACGCGCAAGGGCTGGTTTACAAGACCCAAATCGTCCGGTCGGTTCGTTCATTTTCCTCGGACCGACAGGCGTTGGCAAGACCGAGACCGCGAGGGCATTAGCCGAATTCCTCTTTGACGACGAGCGGGCGATGGTGCGGCTCGATATGTCGGAATATATGGAGAAGCACGCGGTCGCTCGCATGATAGGTGCTCCGCCGGGCTATGTCGGTTATGAGGAAGGCGGCCAACTGACCGAGGCCGTCCGCCGCAGGCCGTATTCGGTTGTCTTGTTTGACGAGATCGAAAAGGCGCATCCCGACGTGTTCAACGTGCTGCTGCAGATCCTTGATGACGGGCGTCTGACCGACAGTAAGGGCCGCGTCGTGGACTTTAAGAATACTGTGCTGATAATGACGTCGAATCTCGGTTCGCGTGCGATACAGGCGGCAGCCGAGAATCCGCTGGCCGACCATGATATTCGCACTGAAGTGCTGCAGGTGCTGCGGGATCATTTCAAGCCCGAGTTCCTAAACCGCATCGACGATATCGTTGTGTTCAAGCAGCTCGGTAAGGACGAGATCGCGACGATCATTGACGTCCAACTGGAGAAACTACGTGCAAATCTCGCCGAGCGTAACATAGCACTCGAACTCGACACTTCAGCACGCGAGCTTCTTGTCGAGGAAGGCTACGATCCAGTTTATGGGGCCCGTCCGCTGAAACGTGCGATACAGTCGCTGATCCAGAATCCGCTCGCCGTCAAACTCCTGAATGGCGAGATCGGCTCGGGCCAGACGGTAAAGGTGACGGCCGAGAATGGCGAGATGAAGTTCACCGCCGCAGGCAAGGCGGCGGCGATATAGCGGGGTTACATCTACTATCTACGATCTATCATCTTCAATCTATATAGATGAGAGATAATAGATCAAAGGTGATAGACGCCGTTTGTGAACCGGCAGGTGCGCTCTATCATTAATATTGTGTTCAAAGGCAGAAGAATGAAGAACGAGGAACAGATGACCGACGAGGCCAACGGCAAGATACCGGTCAACGACAAACGGCGATTCAACGCCGACGGCGAATACGTCGCCGACGAAGAGATCTCGGCAGAGCCCGTCAGACCGGCCGCCGAGATAGCTCTTGAGGCACAGGTCAAGGCCGAAACGACGCGCCGCGAGGCCGCCGAGGCCAAGCTTGTCGGCGTTCAGGCCCGCTTTGAGGAAGAAAAATCACGGCTCGAACGCGAGACCTCCGAGATGCGCGAAAGGCTCAAGAAGACCCTTGAGGACAAGGCGAAGCAGGGGCAATTCGATTTTCTGACGACGTTGCTGCCCGTGCTCGACAACCTAAATCGCGCCGTAGAGGCGAGCGAGACGGACCCGGACGTCGAGCACCTTCGCGAGGGTGTCGTCGGCACTGCCCGCTCATTCGAGCAGGCGTTAATGAGCGTCGGCGTGACCACCATCCCGTCGGTCGGCGAGGTCTTTGACCCCGAGCGGCACGAGGCCGTCGATATGGCCCTGACCGACGCGGAGGACGACGGCAAGGTCGTGTCCGAGTATTCTCGCGGCTACAAATTCGGCGACCGCCTGCTCCGCCCCGCTCGCGTCCAGGTCGGACGAGCGGGATAGAGCAAGTGCGAAGGATTTTCCCGAAGGGCAATTAGCCACGTCCTTCAGGACGTGGTAGGCGATTGAAAGAGATTCATAGGGCGTTTTAACGTCCTTTCGATTTTAGCTTGAGCACCAATGTCGGACAGTGTGTACGCCGAAATCAA
>JAGOWF010000186.1:0-3274 GCA_018060305.1 Pyrinomonadaceae bacterium | reverse complement strand
CCCGAAGGGCAATTAGCCACGTCCTTCAGGACGTGGTAGGCGATTGAAAGAGATTCATAGGGCGTTTTAACGTCCTTTCGATTTTAGCTTGAGCACCAATGTCGGACAGTGTGTACGCCGAAATCAATTTCCACATCACTTGGCATACGAAGCATAGTCTGCCGATGATCACGCCCAAGATCGAAGACCGCTTGTATCATTACTTGACTCACAAGATCATTGAAACGCCCGGTGTTTATCTACACGCCATAGGCGGCATCGAGACACACGTACATATCGGCTTTAGCGCGCCGCCCAACCTATTGATCTCCGAATGGATCGGTAAGTTAAAAGGCGGCAGTTCGTATCACATCAATCACGAGGTGCAGCCGAAGGCTCTCGAATGGCAACGCGGCTACGGCATTGTTACCTTCGGAACGCGAGACCTGCAATGGGTCGTTGAGTACATCAAAAATCAGAAGGGGCATCATAAACGAGGCACGATTCACGAACGGCTTGAGAGAATTGCGAGCGCTGATGCTCAAGCCGCCAGAGAAGGACGTTAAAACGCCCTTGGAGTTTATTTCTTGACGCTGACCACGCCGTAAACGGCGTGGCTAATTGCCGCGAAACGCGGTTGGACAGAATAGAATGGAGCAACATTCCTATGAAGAATCGTGTATTTGGTGAAGAGATGGAAAAGAGTGACGATGGAATGGAAGGGGAATGTCACTTCAGAATAAGCAAGTCTGGAAAAATCTTCTATTTCGTTAAATGCGACATCTACAATCGCGCAAAGGGAACGATGTATAACTTTTATCTTGAGAACATCACTAAATCAAAACGCGACGTTATCAATTAACTACGACAATTCGGATGCACAAAACCTAATCACAATCGCCTACATCGCCGCGGGTGCGTTGTTATCCGGAGCCTTGGCGCGTTGAGCCAGGATTTTTGACTAAATGAAACTCATCGAGTGCGTTCCTAATTTTAGCGAGGGCCGCGATCTTGGCGTGATCGGTCAGATCACGGACGAGATCGAGCGTGTCGCGGGCGTCAGGCTGTTGGATGTCGATCCGGGGGCGACGACGAACCGGACGGTCGTGACGTTTGTCGGCGAGCCGGACGACGTTGTCGAGGCGGCGTTTCAGGCCGTTAAGAAGGCGCAGGAATTGATCGACATGCGGCGACATAAGGGAGATCACCCGCGTTTTGGTGCGACCGATGTCTGCCCGCTGGTACCTGTTTCGGGTATCACGATGGAAGAGACGGCCGAGTACGCCCGAGCGTTGGGACGACGCATCGGCGGCGAACTCGGCATTCCTATATATCTATACGAGAACGCCGCGAGCGAGGAGAAACGGCGTAACCTTGCCAACTGTCGTGAGGGTGAATACGAATCGGTAAAAGAACGCATCGGCAGCGACGATTGGAAGCCTGATTTTGGCCCGACCGAGTTTACCGAAAGCGTAGCCCGATCCGGCGCGACGGCCGTCGGGGCGAGAGATTTCCTGCTGGCCGTCAATTTCAGTCTCAACACGACCTCGACGCGGCGGGCGAATGCGGTGGCGTTTGATGTTCGGGAGAAAGGCCGGCCGAAGCGTGAGGGCGATTCCGTAGTCGGCAAGGTCGTGACCGACGATGCGGGCGAGCCGGTGATGATCCCGGGAACGCTCAAGGGCACGAAGGCCATCGGCTGGTTCATCGGCGAATACGGCATCGCGCAGGTGTCGATGAATATCACTAACCTCTCAGAGACGCCGCTGCATCTCGCGTTCGATGAGGTCAGCGAAAAGGCCCGTGAGCGTGGCCTGAGAGTTACGGGCCTCGAGATAGTCGGGCTTGTTCCAAAAAAAGCGATCCTCGACGCCGGGAAACATTACTTAAAGAAACAACACCGCTCGTTGGGCATTTCCGAGGCCGAGATCGTCAAGATCGCGGTCAAATCGATGGGCTTGGACGATCTAAAACCTTTCGTCCCCGAGGAGAAGATAATCGAATATATGCTCGAAGCCGAAAACAAGACAGACAGCCTCGTTGATATGACGTGCCGCGGTTTTGCCGAGGAGACGGCTTCGGAATCGCCTGCTCCCGGCGGCGGCTCGATCTCGGCGTATTTGGGGGCGCTCGGTGCGTCACTCGCGACGATGGTGGCCAATCTATCGTCGCACAAAGCCGGCTGGGACGACCGCTGGGAAGAGTTCTCCGACTGGGCCGTCAAAGGCCAGGCGATCAAGGATGACCTGCTCGCATTGGTCGATGAGGACACCGAGGCATTTAACCGCGTAATGGCGGCTTTCGGGCTGCCAAAGACGAGCGATGAAGAAAAGACGGCTCGAACCGATGCCATTCAGGAAGCGACGAAGTACGCGACCGCGGTTCCGCTGCGCACGATGGAGCGGACGATGGACTCGTTCGAGGTCATTCGCGCAATGGCCGAACACGGCAATCCCAATTCTGTCTCAGACGCCGGCGTCGGCGCGCTGTGCGCGCGTGCGGCAGTAATGGGAGCCTATCTAAATGTCAAGATCAACGCCGCCGGTCTGAAGGATCGAGCCTATGCTGATGACATCGTTGCTCGAGGAGCTGAGGTCGAACGACGGGCCGCCGAAGCCGAAGCCGGCATCATCGCACTCGTGAACAGCAAGATCGCCAGGTAAGGGCTGTCTTATTTTGACCTTATCGGCTTTGCGTCTTGGCGGCTTTGCGGGAAATCCCTCCCGCCAAGCCGCCAAGCCGCCAGGCCGCCAAGCCGCCAAAAAGACGCTTAGGCTCGATCGGAGTTCAATCTAAGACATCGCCCCGAGTAACTCCTTCTGGAATCAAACAGTCTGGAGGTGCTATTATAGAAAAGCCTGCCCATCGCTCACGCGTAGGGCATCAAACGGTCACCAGCAGTTATGGCAGACATAGACGCATACAAGGATAAATTCAGCGAGAGCGGGCAGCGCGTTTTAGAGACCGCTCTGAGCGAATCCAGAAAACGCGACCAGAACTATGTCTCCATCGAGCACATCCTGCACGCGATAGCGTTTGAGGAGGACGATCTTTTTTCAGCAACGATGCGCGACCTGTCGGTCGATCCGCGTTCGGTCAAGATGCTGATCGAAAAGCGGATGGACGACGGCCGACAGCACAGCGGCAAGGGATTTCGCATTGCGCCCGAAACAACGGAGCTGTTCAAACGAGCGATGGACCGTGCGCGTTCGCAGGGGCGGCGTGTTATCGACAGCGGCGATATCTTCTATGTTTTGTCCAATGACGAACGAAGCATACTCAACGACGTTTTGCA
>JAGOWF010000015.1 GCA_018060305.1 Pyrinomonadaceae bacterium | reverse complement strand
GCCGAGCTTGCCACCCTGATCCTTCGGTCCCGAACCGTCACCTTCCTCGCGGCCGGGTGAAGTATCTTTTTCATCACCGACCTTGAATTCATCAAGCGTCGCGGTGAGTTCCTGCGGTTTTCCGTCGCGGATGATTGTCAGACGGATCTCGGCCCCGGGCAGTGTTCCAGCGACTTTGTTTCGCAGGACATTACTGTCCTCGACCTTTTCACCATTGATCGCGGTGACGATGTCGCCGCGCTTTATACCCGCCTTTTCGGCCGCGCTGCCTTGTCGAACATTGCTCACAAGGACGCCGCTGCGCTCGGTAATGCCGAGGGCTTCTGCGGTGTCGTCCGTAATGTTTTGGATGTTGATGCCGAGCATACCCCGTCGGACCTTACCGTTCTTGATAAGCTGGTCCATGACGGTGCGGGCCATGTTTGACGGTATCGAGAACGCGATACCGATGTTGCCGCCGCCGGCACCGCCGGACAATATTTGCGAATTAATGCCGATCAACTCGCCGTTCAGATTTACGAGTGCTCCGCCCGAGTTTCCTCGATTTATAGGGGCGTCTGTTTGAAGAAAATCCTCAAAACTCACGTCGCTCAGCCCGGTTCGTCGGCCCTTTGCCGAGATGATCCCGGCCGTCACGGTCTGGCCAATGCCGAGCGGATTGCCGATCGCGAGGACGATATCGCCGACGCGAACATTATCAGAATTGCCAAGGGTAAGAAAGGGAAGATTCTCGCCGTCGATCTTGATCACCGCGAGGTCGCTCGGCTGGTCGGAGCCCACGACTGTCGCCTTAAACGACTTATTGTCGCTCATCAGCACAGTTATCTTCTCGGCCCCGTCAACGACGTGATGATTGGTCAGCACGTAGCCGTCGGCCGAGACGAGAACGCCTGACCCGACGCCGCGTTCGAGCTGCGGACGCTGGTTAGGTTGCGGGATCTGAAACTGTCTGAAAAAGTCGTCCATGCCGGGCGACTGGCCGCGCGTCGGTGCCTTCTCTCGGTGGTCCGCCTCGATGCGAACGACGGCGGGCGATGTTCGTTCGACAATGTCGGCGTAGGAAGTTCGCATGCCGTCAACAACGACGGGCAATGGCGAGGAGGCCGGCTGGGCATCAACCGGGGGCGTCTGGCCGCCGGTAAAAAGACCTGTGGTACAGCCAGTGGCCGCGATCGCGGCTGTGAGCGTGAAAACAAAAATGCATTTGCGGATCATTGCGTTACTTCTCCCAAAGTATTCAATCGTAATACGAAACAAACGTCGAGACTGTTCGCCAAAACACAAACTAAGTTAGTTTCGGGGCGTCATTTCTGAAAATGTAGGCGAGCGATTTGTAAACCAATTTCGCACAAAGAAAGGCCGGTGCGTCGTAGGCTTTGACATATGAGTATTCGACAAGGTCCATGCCGACAACTCTTTTCTTTTCAGCGAGTTTGCGTATAAGGGTTAAAGTTTCATACCAACCTAATCCGCCCGGCTCGGGCGTGCCCGTGGTTGGGACGAGCGACGGGTCGAGTCCGTCGATATCGATGGTCAGATAGACGTTGTCGGTCAACCCGTGTATCGCATCGTCGATCCAGTCGGTGCGGCCGACGATATCGCGTGCCCAAAATATTCTGGTCGGCAAACCGTTCTTCAATGATCGAGCCTCGTCGCGTGAGATCGATCTTATGCCAACCTGGACGGATGGAATTCTCATGTCCTTGACGACGCGGGCCATGATCGATGCATGCGAATGTGGCGTGCCGTCATAGGTATCGCGGAGGTCGGCGTGAGCGTCGATCTGCAGGACGCTCAGATTGTCGAACTTCTCGTTATGTGCCTGGATGACCGGGGCCGATATTGAGTGCTCGCCACCCAGCATGCAGATGAATTTGCCGGATTCAAGCAGTTCTTGTGTGCTGCTATAGAGCCCCGACATCATCGCGTCCGGCGTATCGCGCGCAGTGAACTCCGGCAGCGTGTGGATACCGAGTTTGTAGGGTTCAGTCTCAGTCTCCTCCTCGTATAGCTCCATATTCCGCGAGGCCTCGACTATCGCCTTAGCTCCGGAACCGGTTCCGGTGCCATACGACACGGTCCCTTCGTATGAAACGGGCCAGATGAGCACGCGTGCGGCATCGAACGAAGAATATTCCTCGTCGTCGATGCCGCCGAAATTGATTGGAAGATTGGCTGATTCGCTCATTGTCAGTTGTCCGTTGCCAGTTGTCGGTTGTCAGGGAATCTGTCCTTGCTGACCACTGACAACCGGCTACTGACTACTGTTCACGGAACGTCGATGCTCATCTCGCGACCGGCAAAGGCAAAAGTTGGCCGTTTGCGGCCCTTCATGAATTTTGCCGCCGTCTGCGACAGCGCGGTGATTATCATCGGAAGGGCGATAGACGGGTCGCAGGCGACGTGTGCCGTGGTCGCATTCTTGACGAGCTTGCCAAAAACCGATGGATGGTCGCTGTTATACGAAGGCGTTCTTGCACTGGCGCAGGCGAGGTCGTTCGCGATCGAGATCGCATATTTGTGTCCCCTCGGGTTTGTCCGAGTGATATACGATGCGATCTCGCCAACGTTGACGAGGTGCTGCGTTCCGGCACCACCGAGGGTGATAATGCCCGAATTGCGCGTTCGCTGGGCGATCGACATTATTTCCATTGTGTCCGGCGTCGTGTCGAATGAGATCTGCAGCTTCTTGTCAAACTTCGCGCGTGCGATGCCGATTCCAATCTCCGATCCCGGTATGTCGGGGCAATACACCGGAATCCTCGCTTTGAACGCGGACGTCAATATGCCGTCCTCGTGGGCTATCTCGGATAGTTCGCGGCCAAGCAGCAGCAGGAATTCGCGGAACGAATACGGCCGGCTTGTATCCAACTGATTGATTACGCTTCCGATCCATTCATCGGCTTCCTGATACTCCTCGCGATTTGCGATCACGTCGCCGAGCCGCATCACGTCAGCAGCGTCCAGGTCCTCGTCGCTCATGCTCGGATGTCCCTGAAAGTGACTGCGGCCGAGCGTTTCGTGAATGTCGTGATAAAGCACCGTTCCTGACATCACCAAGACATCAACAAACCGGTTCTTGATGACATACGACAGCAGTCGCCTCATCCCTGACGTTATCAGGTTGCCCGAGCCACATACGTAGATCGTCGAGTTGTCATCGAGCATGTCGAGCCATATCCGATGAGCCTCGGCGAGCTGACGAGCGCCGAAACCGGCGCCTTCCATTTTTTCGAGAAGTCCGGCGACCGATCGGTCACGGTCGATAGGGACGGGCCGCGTCGGCACGCTCAGGAACTTTGAAGACTTGCTCTTGTTTTTCGATACCATAAGTTATTGTCCACCAATAGTTAGACTATTTTCCGTTGGGCGTCAGGTAAGTGTATGTCTCTACCTGTCCCTCATAAAATTCTATTACCTTGCTGCCCTCGGTATTCGACAATCGGCCGGCCTTGATACGTTCGAGCACGGCTTTACGGAACGTATCATTTAGTTGTCCCGGATCGAACCTTACAGACGAAACGGCCTCGCCGAGCGTCGCACCATAGATCACCTTCTTAATGATGTAGCCATCCTCCCCAATAAACACATGGGCTTCGTGAGGAACGCCAAAGAGGTTATGATTGTTGCCCATCACCTCCTGATACGCCCCGACAAGCATCATCGCCAAATAGTACGGTTCACTTTTAACAAGCTTGTGCAATTCCAACACCGGCTTGATGTCGTGCAGGTCAACGAACTTATCGACAATACCGTCAGAATCACAGGTTATATCACAAAGCGTAGCATATTCGGTGGGCTTTTTGTTGAGTTTGTGTATGGGCACGATTGGGAAGAGTTGTTCCAGCGCCCAATTGTCCGGCATTGACCGGAAGACCGAGAAATTGGCAAGGTATTTCGCGCACATCAGGCGGCGGAGGTCGTCAAATTCCTCGGATACATATTTCTTTTGCTGTGCGAACTGGTCCGCTTTTTCGCAGATGTCCCAAAACAGCACTTCGCCCTTGCCCTTTGATTCGAGCGTGAGAAGGCCGAGATTGAACATCGTAAACAGCTCTTCGCGATGCTCAAGGGCGTCATGATAATACTCGCGATAATTCTTTGCGTTGATCGTGTCACGCAGATCAAACAGCTCGTGGACGATCTGCGGGTCGTCACGATCCATCTCCATCGGAACCAAATCCTCGACCACGGTCTCGATCTCGTCCTGGACGTTCGTAACGAGCAGAGCGTGATATGCAGAGAGGTAGCGGCCCGATTCCTGAATGATCGTCGGATGCGGAACTGTCTCGTCGTCGCAGACGGTCTTGATGATATAAACGACGTCGTTGGCAAACTCGCGGGCATTGTAGTTTGCCGAAGATTCAAATGAGGTGCGCGAACCGTCATAATCAACCGCCATGCCGCCGCCGATGTCGAGATACTCGATCGGTATCCTCATCTTGCGGATCTTCGCGTAGGTTCGCGCTGCCTCGCGCATCGCGTTCTTGATCCGCTTGATGTCGGTGAGCTGGGAGCCGATGTGAAAATGCAGCAGTCGCAGCATATCGAGGCGGCCGGCCTCCTGCAAACGGCGGATCACCTCGAGTATCTCGGTTGTCGTAAGGCCAAATTTTGCCGCCTCGCCGCCGGATTTTTCCCATTTGCCGGAGCCTTTGGAATACAGCTTGACGCGGACTCCGATCATCGGAAGCGAGATCTCCGGATTCTCCGCGGCGATCTTTGACGCTATATCAAGCGTGTGGTCAAGCTCGCTGAGTTTCTCGATCACGATGACGACATTTTTGCCCGCTAGAGCACCGGCGAAGGCCAGGTTCAGGAAGTCGCGATCCTTGAAGCCATTGAGGACGAGAAGGCTGTCTTTCGCCTGTTCGAGGCCGAGGGCGGCGTAGAGTTCGGGCTTTGAGCCTGCCTCGAGGCCAAAGCTGTAGCGGGAGCCTTCGCGAAGGTATTCTTCGATGACGGCGCGGTTAGAGTTGACCTTCATCGGGAAGACGCAGAGGTGGCCGCCTTCGTATTCGAATTCTTTTATCGATTTGCGGAATGCTGTTTGGAGCTTGCGGATCTGTCCAAAGATAAGCTGCGGGAACCGTAGTAGCACGGGCGTCGAAACGCCTCGCTTCCTCAGGTCATCGATTATTTCCTTAACATCTGCGGTGAGATTGTCGTTCTCAGGAGCACGGACGACAAGATTGCCTTTACGGTTTACACCGAAATAGTCGGCTCCCCAGTTATCGATGCCGTACGTCTCTATGCTCTGATCTACGATCGCGCTCAAATCGGTTGTCTATCTCCGGCCAAAATGCTCACACGGGCATTCCTAAGGCAAAGTTTGTAGTGTAATAAAATTCCACAGAAAAACAAACACGCCTATCTTTCCGCCGGGCAAAGTCTGCCTGTGAATCGGCCCAATCTATCCCAATCTATCTGGCATAGTCCTTGCACAACAATGATCGCGGCAATGGCAGATCAGCCGGAAAGAGCCACTTTATCCAGCAAAATGCCACATTTGCGGCAATCGACCGCCGCCAGCATGCCGAAAGTTGTCAAGATCGACGTGACAAAATGCGTCACTTCTCTATGTTTTCGCGAGCGAGGTATTCCGATGAGTAGAAAGAAAGAGCAGGGATTTTCGGTGGTTGAACTACTTACCGTATGTGCCGTGATCGGCATCATTGCGTCCCTTGCCATCCCGCATCTACAGAAGGCCCTTAGGGCGTCGGAGAACGGTAATACATTTGCCACGATGAGGACTATCGCATCGACGCAGGTAAACTTCTTCACCCAGAACAGCCGGTTTGGCCGTATTACCGAGATCAACAACCTTCTCTCGAGCAGCATCGGGACCAATTCAGGTAACGAGGTAACTCGCGGCAAATTTGTGATATCGATGACGCCGGCCGCCCCGACGGATGCCGAACTGCGAAATGGCTACACCGTTACGGCGACCCGAAACGTCGCCGGTGAAGGCGTTGTTTACGTCTATCAATTGACTCAGACGGGCGAGATCCGTCAGATCCTTCCCTAGTGTTTTGTTCGTCTCCCAATTCGCCCGATCCCGCCCCGAATGAGTGCCCACAATGAATGTATTCGAAGAACTCGTAGTCGAACTTAAGCAGGAGAACCTGCTCGAAGATACGGTCATCGATGACCATCTTCAAAATGGGACGGATACGGCCCATCTGGATCGGACGGATGAACCAAACAAGCCGGAAGAGGCGCCGCCCACCGAATCACGTGAGGACAACAGCGACATCGATGCGGTCGAACTGTCAGATGTTCAGGAAGCCGCGTCCGAGCCAGCTCCGGCGAACGTCCAGGAGGAGCCGATCAAGGTCAAGAAGGGGCCTCAGTTCTTTCAGAAACGCGCGATCGCCGAGGTTTCGTGCCTCCAGATGGTGGAGCATGTTCTAACCGGCGTCGAGCGCGAATATCTCAGGATCGTTCCGAAAACGTATGACGATTTTACGGCTAAGAAGGCGCTAAACGCATTTCTTAACGTCGGTGAGAACGTCGAATCTGATGAACATAAGACGGCCGAGTTTAACCTGCTGCATGAGACCGAGGCATGGTGCAGTGCCTTGGCCGAGCGGGACCGTGACATACCCGTGGCAAGTTTTCGCCTGTGCTGTGAGAATTCTCGCCCGTCACTGAGTTCTCAAGCGATGTTGGGGCTCGCCCGATTCTATCGTAATCTGCCGTTTTCTGAACCAGTCCGGGCAAAGTTCGACTTTATTATCACAAAGCTCTTTTCGCGTCCCTTGGACGGCCCAAAACGGACATGTCTCTTTAGCCGAGATGATGCCCTGAAGCACGTCAACACTCTCTATGGTGAATGGTCAAGTGTGCCGCTTTACGAGGCCGGCGACGAAGAGTCGGACCTGTTGCTGACAGCATTGAGTTTTGAGGACCTCGCCACCGAGGCCGAGAACGCAAGCGCATTTGACCAATTGATCACGAATGATTTCTTTGGCCGGCTGCGGTTGTTCAAAGAGAGCATTAACGAGATGTTCTTTGCCCCTAACGTCGTCGTGGCCGCGATCGAGTGTAATGTCCGTGTCGGGAATGCCTACGTCGAACTGCTCGAACGCGAGCGGCGAAAGATGGACGACGAGAGTCTCCATTCGAAATACGCCGAACTGCAACAAGAAGCCGTCTCAGACGCTGCCGCCCGGACGCTTGATCTCGTTGACCTCCTAAGAAATCCGGCCGTGCATCTACCGGTGCAGGAGGCCGCAGTGACGGAACCGATCGCATTCGAGGCCGACGAAACGCCTCGATCGGAACCTGTTCATGCCGCGACAGAAGCGCGCCGGTCCCCGAATGGCCTCGTCCAAAAGGCCGTCAATCAGGTTCGGTCGATCAATCGGACGCTGTTGGTGATCTGCATACTGCTGGTTGCAGCATCCGTCGGTATTTGGCTTTGGTCGAACTACTCCGAGGAGGCCATTTCCAACGCAGGTGTTAGTCCGATCACGGTCGAAGGAACGTTTCTCGACGAGCATCTAAAAACGGCCAAAGTCAGTCAGGACGTTTTCTACGGCATGCTAAAGCCATCGTGGGATGCGCTGCCAAAGGAAAAACGCCAGGAATATGTGCAGAAGATCTTTGCCTCGTGCAAAGAGTTTAACTGCAGCCAAGTCAACCTGTTAACGAAGGACGGTAAGGCCGCCGCGTATGCCTCGGCAACGAGACTGGACATCAATATGCCATGACGCCGCATCAAAACCGTTTCGCTCAAGGCCGCCGTCAGAGGCGGCCTTTTTGTTGTTAGCTTGTTACAATATAAGTTTGCGGTTTGGAATGAAGAAAGTAGGATTTGTCAGCCTTGGATGCCCTAAGAACCTCGTGGACAGCGAGGTAATGATGGGCCAGCTCGCCGAGGCCGGCTATGAAATAACGAACGACGCGGCCGACGCCGATACGGTTGTCGTGAACACGTGCGGCTTTATCGAATCGGCCAAGCAGGAGTCGATCGACGCAATCCTTGAAGCGACGCGATGGAAATCTGAAGGATCTGCCGGCCGCGTGATCGTTGCGGGCTGCCTGGTCGAGCGTTATCGCGACGACCTGATAAAGGAACTCCCCGAGGTCGATGCATTTATCGGCACGTCGCAGGTCGGTGAGATACTGAAAGCTGCGGACGATAAGTTTGACGTGCGACAGCTTACAATTACGCCGATCGGCAACAAGACCGCAACATATCTCTATGACGAATACACCCCTCGAATGCGGGCGACGCAATCCCACACAGCCTTCATCAAGATAGCCGAGGGCTGCGACCGGCCGTGCGCGTTCTGTTCGATACCGTCGATGCGCGGCTCTTTTAGGTCGCGGCGTTTTGGCTCGATCGTCGAAGAGGCGCGAATGCTGGCAAAACAAGGCGTCAAAGAAGTTGTTCTTATTGCTCAGGATTCATCACGATACGGCGAAGACCTCGGCGAGGTGGATGCTCTTGCCGCTCTGATTCGTGCCTTGGGTGAGATCGACGACCTCGAATGGGTCCGCGTGATGTATGCGTATCCGACGCACATTTCGGACGCCTTCTTGTCGGCCATCGCCGAGACGCCGAAGGCCGTTAAGTATCTAGACATGCCGCTGCAGCATGCATCGCGAAACATCCTAAAGCTAATGAAACGCGGCGGCACGCGCGACTCGCTCGAGCGGCTCATACAGCGCGTTCGTGACGCGGTCGCGGGCATTGCGATCCGGACGACATTCATTACTGGCTTTCCGGGCGAAACAGACGAGGATTTTGAAGAACTCATCGCGTTTGTCAAAAACTGCGGTTTCGACAATGTCGGCGTGTTCACCTATTCGGATGAAGAAGGAACGCCCGCGTATGACTTACCGAACAAGGTCGATCCGAAAGTCGCGGCCCAGCGCCGCAACCGCTTGATGAAAGAGCAGGCGAAGATCAGCAAGCAAAGCAACAAGGCCAAGGTCGGCGAGACGTATAAAGTGATGTTCGAGGGCCTGTCGCAGGAATCGGACCTACTGTTCCAGGGCCGTCTCGAAGGCCAAACACAGGAGATCGACGGCTATATTCTCATCAACGATATGCCCGACGATCTCGACCCGCAGCCCGGCGAGATCTACAACGTCCGCATCACGGAGGCCCACGATTACGACTTGGTCGGAGCGATCGTTTAGGCGGCTGCGAGCAGTGCAGATTCGGCGACGCTCGGAAGCTCGACGGGAACGAAATAGCTAGCTGAGAAGAGATAGTCCTCACCCGACTCGTCGACGATACGAAGCATGTTGTGACGTGCCCCTTTTTCATCCGGAAGCACGCGGTAAACCTTCCACAGTTGGAGAGATGCGGGATAACCGTCGTTCTTAATGCATATTGCGAACTTCATAATTCAATCGAATAGTTCTTTGATCTTCACTTCGACCTTTCCAAGCCCGTGAGCCTCATACCAATGTAGCTCGGCATCGAATTCTTCTCCATCGTCCAGAAATCGGATTCGAGCAAATCCCTTCAATTTTCGCCAACGACCGGTGCCATAAGTCTTTCTTAACCATTCGATGTCGCGGATACGGCCTTCGACGGCTATGATCTCAATATTCTCGATCGGGCCCAAGATCTCAAAGTCGTCCACTCCTCAATAATGAGCCTTTCTTGAGTCAGACTCAAGCATTTATTGCTTCTGTTCGGTCAATCCGTTTGTGAGCGGGTAAGGCGGTCTTGTAGAATCAGTATTTCTGTCCCCCTCGATCAGTATGAGTGCACCAAACATCGAAACCATCGTCTCACTTGCAAAGCGCCGCGGGTTTGTTTACCCCGCATCCGACATCTACGGCGGACTCGGCTCGTCGTGGGATTACGGGCCGCTGGGCGTCGAGTTGGCGAACAACATCAAGCAAAGCTGGTGGCGGTGGGCTGTTTACGAACGCGACGATATAGAGGGCGTCGATTCGTCGATCATACAGAACCGCTTGGTATGGAAATACAGCGGCCACGAGGATACGTTCAGCGATCCGCTGGTCGATTGCCGCGACTGCAAGACTCGTTTGCGTGAGGACAAGCTCGAAAAGGACGCTGATGGTAAGTTCGTGTGCTCGAATTGCGGTTTAACAAACCTGACCGAGTCGCGGGCGTTCAACCTGATGTTCAGGACGACCGTCGGTGCGGCCTCGGCTGATGACGACCCGATGGCACTAGCCTATCTCCGGCCCGAGACGGCGCAGGGCATATTTGTCAATTTTAAGAATGTGCTCGACACTTCGCGGCGAAAGCTGCCGTTCGGTATCGCGCAGATCGGCAAGGCATTTCGCAACGAGGTTACGCCGGGCAATTTTATTTTCCGCACGCGCGAGTTCGAACAGATGGAGATCGAGTATTTTTGTCGACCTGAAGATGCGCCGCGAATTCATCAGGAGTGGATCGACGCTTACGACGAATGGCTCGGCTCGCTCGGGATATCGGCCGCGAACATCACGCACTACGAACAGTCGGCCGACGAACTCGCTCACTACTCAGACCGCACGGTCGATTTTCTTTATCGTTTCTTTCCTGAGCGAGAGGACGAGGACAAGCAGTTTGACGAGTTGCTCGGCATCGCCAACAGGACCGACTACGATCTTCGCGTCCACTCGAAAAAACCGGAGGACGCAGACGGGAAACGCATCAATCCCGACACGACCGAGGACCTCTCGTATTTTGACCCGCAGACGAACGAGCGTTTATATCCCTACTGCATCGAGCCGTCGATCGGCGTGAACCGCACGCTGCTCGCCGTGATGATGGACGCCTACACCGAGAAGACCAACGACAAAGGCGAGACGCGCGTCATCCTAAAACTCACACCCGAAATGGCCCCCATCAAGGTCGCCGTGCTGCCGCTCGCAAAGAACAACGACGAGATCGTGACGTTCGCTAAGAAACTCAAACACGACCTCCAGCCCTCCATGCGTGCCGTTTACGACGACACCGGCGGCATCGGCAAACTCTACGCCCGCCAGGACGAGATCGGCACACCGTTCTGCGTAACCGTAGATCACGAATCCCTAGCCGACAACGCCGTCACCGTCCGCGACCGCGATACATGGGAACAGGAGCGTGTTGGTATCGATGGGCTGAAAGAATATTTACAGGCTCGGCTATGATGGTATGATGCTCATATGACAGTTGGCGTTTCGACATCTGAATTTCGCTACAATCGGACTGCGGCGGGCGTCATGCGTGTTGGATCTACGCGGGTTTCGCTTGATTCTGTGGTCATCGCCTTCAAACAGGGATATTCCCCGGAAGAGATCGCGTTGGATTTCGATTCGCTTACGCTTGACGAGGTCTATTCTGCAATCAATTATTATTTGCAGCACAAAAGCGAGGTCGAACAATACCTTGCCGAAAGGGCCGAGCAGAACGAGCAGTTTCGCAACGAGGCCGAGGCACGTTTTGATCCGCAGGCCATTCGCGAACGTCTATTGTCGCGTAATGGCTCAAATTGACAACACACAGTGCTCAAGTTTGTTGCCGACGAGGATTTCAATAATCGCATTGTGCGAGGGATACGACGGCTTTCATCCGAGATCGATATTGTGAGGGTTCACGAAGTCGGATTGCTCGGCCAGCACGACACTAGAGTTCTTGAATGGGCTGCGAACGAAAACCGCATTGTTCTTACACACGACGCGGCCACAATGATAGGTTTCGGTTATGAACGCATTCGAGACGGGCACGAATTTCCGGGAATGATCGCCGTTTCACAATATGCCTCCATCGGAAGAGTTATTGAAGACATAGCAGAGATCGCAGATAGCGAAACTTCCGGTTTGCGCGATCAAGTGGCTTACATCCCGTTCAAAAAATAACGACGTCCTGCTGCCGGTCGTTCCGCGTAACCCTCGATCACGAATCCCTTGCCGACAACGCCGTCACCGTCCGCGACCGCGACACGCGCGAACAGGAGCGTGTAGGGTTGGACACGTTGACCGAGCACTTACGAAAACGACTCGACCAATGACATCGCAAAGTCGCCTTGCGGACTACACGGCCGTGCTCCCTTATTTGTTCGCGGGATCGTTGCCTGTTGAACGCCGTCGTCGCTAGCCGCCGACGTGTACGTTCGGCCTGAGATCCTGGTCGGGCTCGGCCTGCCGCAATATCTCACGCGTCACGGGCGCTGTATCGCCTTCGCCAAAGAGAATGTAGCGAATGAGGTACTTGACGGGGTTGCCTTCGCTCCAGCCAAAGTAAACGTGCGGGATCTTGCCGGTCTTGTCCCTCAGGTGCAGCAGCAAAGCCGCGATCGCATTCGGCACGGCAGGTGCGTGTGTTCGCAGGATCCGATAGCCGTGGATATCGACACCCGTGATCTTGAGTTTCCCCGAAAATTCAGATGCGTCACCGATATCGATCTCATAGAACAGTATCGGATCATTCGCCGGTATGTGATTGTCAACGCGCTTCTCGTGTTCCTTAAAGCGATATTCGGTCAGGTCGCCTTCTTCGCGGCGGTTCGTGACGATACGGATGTCACCCTCGGCGAGATCCGCAATAAATCCTTCGGCTGTCCGGTCCAACTCGATCTTCTGTATGCGAACCTCGGTCGTTCGCATGGCTCGTGACACAAATGACGCAACGACGATACCGAGGATGAAGAGGGAAGCGATCTTTATTCCGTCAGGGCGTTCAACGATATTCGTGATGGTGGTATACGAAAAGACCAGTGAGATGAACGCAAATACCCATTTCACGGACTGCTTGCGCACCCATGCCGAGATCGTGACGGCGACCGCCGCAGAGGTGATCAGCACTAATACGCCAGTCGCATAGGCGCCGCCCTGGGCCTCGACATCCGCCGAAAAGATATACGTGATCGCAAAACAGATCGCAGTAAAGATCAGCACCAGCGGCCGCGTCGAACGTGCCCAGTTCGGGGCCATACCGTAACGCGGCAGGTAGCGCGGCACGATACTGAGAAGCCCCGCCATTGCTGACGCGCCTGCAAACCACAGGATCAGGATCGTGCTGACATCGTAAACGCTGCCAAAGATCTCACCCAAATACTGATGGGCGATGAACGCCAGTGCTCGGCCCTGTGCCTTGCCGCCCTCTTCAAATTCATGCGCCGGTATCAGGACGCTCGTGATCAGGCTGCTGAAGATAAGGAAAAAGCTCATTATCAGCGCCGCCGTGCGGAGCAGCTTTCGTGTCTTGCGGATACGGTTTGGGTTGTCAACGAGCGGCATCACAGCGACGCCGGTTTCAAATCCCGATAGTCCGAGCGCGAGCTTTGGGAAGACAAGCAGCGCAAGCCCCGCTATCATCAGCATGCTTCTTGTGCCGCCAGTCGAGGCGTTGGTAAAGACCGCGGTCTGCCAGTTAGCGAGTAATGACGGGTCGAGAATGAGATGATAGACGCCTGTCACGATGACGACCAGATTCAACGCCAGGTAGGCAGCGACGAGGACAACGGCGATGCCGATCGCCTCCTTAAAACCCTTAAAAAAGACCGCCGCGAGCAAGGCGATCATCCCAAGCGTGACCGGAACCGGATGGTCGATCTGAGGCAGGTGTTGCTCAATAAAACTATTGTGGATCACGTGCGCCGCGGCGTCTGCGGCAGACAACGTGATGGTGATGACAAAATCTGTGGCTACAAAACCGAGCAGGGCGAGGACGAAAAGCTTGCTCTTCCAGCGGGAAAGCAGGTGCTCGAGCATCGAGATCGAGCCCTGGCCGTGCGGGCTCTCGGCTGCGACGCGGTTATAGATCGGCAGCGCGCCAAAGAGCGTCAACATGACCAGGATGAGCGTAGCGATCGGCGAGAGAACGCCGGCCGCCGCGAACGCAATGCCCGGTTGATAACCGAGCGTCGAGAAATAATCGAGGCCCGTCAGACACATCACCTGCCACCACGGATGTTTTTGATGGTGAGGCTTTGAGTTGTCTATTGCTGCTGCCTTTTTTCGCTTGCTGAACCAGCCTTTTACCGAACCGTTCGCTGCTGCTTTTGCTGATGGCATACAAAACGGCGGAACGGCCATCAGTCATTTGCCGCACCGCAAAATGGCTGCGTTTGCAGCCATAGTCGAAAGCATAGCGCGTCGTCGGCTAAACGTCGCGTCGGGAGAGCAAAGATTTCGCAAAGACGCCACACGGCACTATATGGGTTGGGCAAGTGAGTTAGACTTGTTGATGATGAACGACGTTCCACAAATGGTATTTGACCTCGCTACGGCCGTCCGCGACGCGGGTGGGCGGGCGATGTTGAATGGCGGGGGCGTTCGCGATGCATTGCTCGACCCGCCGCAGCCAACGAAGGACTGGGACCTTGAGGTTTACGGCGTCGAGCCCGAGCCGCTGCGTGAGATCGTCGCGGGCTTTGGCGAGGTCAATGTCGTCGGCGAGGCGTTCGCGGTCTATAAGGTCGGTCGGCATCTGGACGTCTCGCTGCCGCGTCGCGAACGAAAGACTGCTCGCGGGCACCGCGGCTTTATTGTCGAGGGCGATCCGTCGATGTCGTTCACAGAGGCGTGCTCGCGGCGAGATTTTACGATCAACGCTATTCTCAAAGACCCGCTGACGGGCGAGATCGTCGATCCGTTTGACGGGCAGAGCGATATTAAACGCAAGGCATTGCGAATGGTGTCGCGGGACACGTTTGCCGAGGACAGCCTGCGTGTGCTGCGTGCGGCGCAGTTTGCGGCGAGGTTTGAGTTTGATATCGAGCCGGCAACTGTCGAGGTTTGCCGAGCGATCGACGTGACCGACCTGCCGCGCGAACGCGTTTGGGGCGAGCTTGAGAAGCTGCTGCTAAAGGCACAGCGACCATCGATCGGGCTGAAATGGCTCTACGATCTGGGTGTGGTCGATCAACTGTTCCCCGAACTTGCGTCGCTGGTAGGCGTCCCGCAGGAGCCTGAGTGGCACCCTGAGGGCGATGTTGATATTCACACGCTGATGGTCTGCGACGAGGCCAGAATGCTGATCGACGACCTCGACCATGCTCGTCAGGTCGCCGTCATGCTCGGTGCGGTCTGTCACGACCTCGGCAAACCGCCGACGACGGAGAAAATTGACGGACGCATCCGATCTCGTGGCCATGACGAAGCCGGCGTCGAGCCAACATTGTCGCTGCTCGGCCGCCTGGGCATATTCACTCTCGATGGTTTCGATGTCCGCGATCAGATCGTCCAGCTCGTCCGCTATCACCTCGCCCCCGGCGAATGGCACAAGGCCAAATCGCCCGTCGGTGACGGAGCATTCCGCCGCCTCGCCCGTAAGGTCGAGCCCGACCTGCTCTACCGCGTCGCCAAAGCCGACAGCCTCGGCCGCTATCCGCAAGGCGACCGCAGCAAAATGATCTTCGGCTCCGAAGCGCAGGAATGGTTCATCGAAAAGGTCCGCTCACTACAAGTCGAAAAACGTGCCCCCGAACCCATCCTAAAAGGCCGCCACCTGATCGAACTAGGCATGACGCCGGGGCCGGCATTCAAAACCATTCTCGACGCGGTTTATGAGATGCAGCTTGATGGTAAAGTGGAAACCTTGGTGGAAGCGATCGCTGAAGCCGTGCAACTTGCGAAAAATGATTGCTAAGCACGTTGTTCAAATCTGGATCTGAATATCCATTTCTGCATAACTCAATCGCCTGCGGTGTCGGCCTCTGGCTCAGACTCCAGAACGACAACACGTCTAATTCACACTCGTACACCGTCGCCTGATGTCGGTCGGCTCATTTCATACAGCGTTCGCCGTCGTGTCGTTTTCCGACACCTGATAGCTGCCGGGGACTGATCGGAACGCGATGGCCAGCCGGTTCCAGCCGTTGATAGTTACGACGGCCAGCGTTAGGTTAACGATCTCCTGCTCATCGAAATGTTCGCGAGCATGCAGATAGAGGTCGTCTGATATCTCGTTTTGCGAGATCAATGTTATTGCCTCCGTCCATTCCAGCGCGGCCCGTTCGCGCTGAGTGTAAAACGGTGCTTCGCGCCATGCCGACAAGGCATAGAGCCGCTGCTCCGTTTCACCGCCGGCACGCGCATCCTTAGTGTGCATGTCGATGCAGTACGCGCAGCCGTTGAGCTGCGAAGCACGTGTCTTTACGAGTTCCAACAGCGAATGTTCGATCCCACAATTACGAACGAAGGTCTCCATGCCCAGCATTGCCTTGTATGCGCCGGGCGCTTTCTCATGGTAGTCGAGTCTAGCGGTCATTTTTGTCCTCCTGCCTGGATGCTAACACATGCGGCAGCGAGGAGATATTGCAGCAGGTTCCGGTTACGCTCGAAGAACCTCGTTGGAGATTTGGGGAGCTACCGCCCTTGGGCCGAGTTGATTCCGGCTTTAGACGGGAGCGGCATGCAAGTGAAAAAAAGCCGCAGCCTCTATGCCGCGGCCCGATTGTCAATAGAAGTCAAACTGAAGCTTGAACTCTGAACGGTTTACGGTTTGCCTTCCAGGAACGCCTTGAGTCGTCGTGAGCGCGACGGGTGGCGGAGCTTACGCAATGCCTTTGCCTCGATCTGGCGGATGCGTTCGCGGGTGACGGCGAAGTGTTGGCCGACTTCTTCGAGCGTGTGCTCGCTGCCGGTCGAGCCGAGTCCGAAGCGCATCTTGATGACCTTTTCCTCACGCGGCGTGAGCGTGGCGAGCACCTCGTCGGTGATCTCGCGAAGGTTTGAGAACGTCACCGACTCGGCCGGATTTAGTATCGAACGGTCTTCGATAAAATCGCCAAGATGCGAATCTTCCTCTTCGCCGATGGGCGTTTCGAGTGAGATCGGCTCCTGCGCGATCTTGAGCACCTTACGGACCTTTGAGACGGGAATATCCATCCGCTTTGCGATCTCCTCGCTCGTCGGCTCGCGGCCGAGTTCCTGAACGAGCAGACGCGAGGTGCGGATGAGCTTGTTGATTGTCTCGATCATGTGCACCGGAATGCGGATCGTGCGGGCCTGGTCGGCGATCGCACGCGTGATGGCCTGGCGGATCCACCACGTGGCATAGGTCGAGAATTTGTAGCCGCGACGCCATTCGAACTTATCGACGGCCTTCATCAGGCCGATGTTGCCTTCCTGAATGAGATCGAGGAACTGCAGGCCGCGATTGGTGTATTTTTTGGCGATCGAGACTACTAAACGCAGGTTGGCCTCGACCAGCTCGCGCTTAGCCTTGTTGGTGTCAAACTCGCCGACGTTGATCGTCTGCAGCGAACGCTTGATCTCGACGGCGGGCAGCCGATATTTTTCCTCGATCTCCGCGATGACGGCCTTCGCCGCTTTGACCTTTGCGTTTAGCTCTTTTCGCTCGGGCGGGGCTGGCTTTTTCTCGAGCTTGTCCTTGGCCTTCTTGATCGCTTTCTCGGCTTCCTTGAGTTCGTTTACGACTTTGCGAATAGCCGCGATAAGCACCTGACGCGAACGCTCGGTCAGCTTGAGGTTCTTTATCTCCTGCGCGATGTCGAGGCGTAGTCGGGCGGTATTTCGCTTGAGGCGAAGCAGCTTTTTGGTCTTCTTGGCGCCTGCCTTTTCCTGCTCGTTGAGGAGTTGGGACCACGCCTTTAGGGCGATCTGATAGTTCCCGCGAATGCTCTCGATTCCCTCGAGCGTCCAGCGGAGATACTCCTCGGCCTTGTCCTCCTCGAGCGAGATCTCGGCCTGCTCGCTAAAGACGACCGTCTCGCGGATGCCCTGTTTGCCCGCGATCAGATCTTCGCCGATCTTAAGCAGGCGTTCGACGGCGATGGGCGAACGCGAAATAGTCTTGTGCGTTTTGATCTGGCCGCGCTCGATGCGTTTGGCGATGGCAACCTCGCCCTCGCGATTCAAGAGGGGCACAACGCCCATCTCGCGAAGATAGAGGCGAACCGGATCGTTCGATTTGTCGAGAACGCCGGCGGACAGGTCAAGGTCGAGGTCTTCCTCCTCCTCTTCCGCGGCCTCCTCTTCGTCATCCAGGGCGAGACTTGAGGCGCGTTCTAGCAATTGTGCGTCGGATTCAGCCACCGAAATATCGGCGCTCTCGAGCCGTTCGAGGACGTCTTCGATATCCTCTGCTGAGAGCATATTTGCCGGAAGCTCACGATGAAGGTCATCGAGGCTCAAGC
>JAGOWF010000185.1 GCA_018060305.1 Pyrinomonadaceae bacterium | reverse complement strand
TTATCTCGGTGAGCACGGATTGCGTTTTCAGCGGAAGAAAGGGTAACTATTCGGAGTCGGACGAACCCGACGCGAGGGACCTCTACGGCCTAAGCAAGCTGCTCGGTGAAGTAAAGGCGGGAAATTGCCTGACGCTTCGAACGTCGATGATAGGCAGAGAATTGAACAGTCAAAACAGCCTTGTAGAGTGGTTTCTCAGCAACCGCGGCGGACGTGTCGATGGGTGGACGAAAGCCATCTATTCGGGGTTTCCAACCCTTGAACTAGCAAAGATCATCGGTGACATCATCGAATTCTCGCCGGATCTACGCGGTATGTATCATGTTTCGAGTGATCCTGTCAGCAAGTTTGACCTGTTGCAGTTGCTGGATGACGCTTATGGCGCCCGTGTCGAGATCACGCCGTCAGAGAAAGTTGTGATCGACCGGAGCCTTGATTCAACGGTTTTTCGCGAAATAACGGGTTATGCGCCGCCGACGTGGGCCGAAATGGTGGCCGCGATGGCAGCCGACCCGACGCCTTACGACGAATTCGACACCTAATGGCTGACAGACCAAAACTTCTCGTCATTTGCGATTATTTCCTGCCGGGGTTTGAGAGCGGCGGCGCTATGCGGACATTGGTCAATATGATCGATCGTTTCAGCGACCGGTTTGATTTTCGGGTGGTGGCTCGCGATCATGATGGGCCGCATAACCTGAAACCGTATACAACGGTCAACATCGGTGAATGGAACGATCTTGGGAACTGTCAGGTATATTATCTTTCGCGTTCGGATATTGGCATTGGCACTATTAGAAGGCTGATAGCCGAGGTCAGGCCTAACGCCATTTACCTGAACAGCGTGTTCAGCCCGCTGACCATCAGGACGCTGCTTTTGCGTCGATTCGGACGTATCGGCGGCGTTCCGGTAGTGCTCGCGCCTGAGGGTGAGCTGTGCGTCGGGGCGTTGACACTGAATCCCCTGCGAAAGGCCGTCTTTCTGACCGGAGCAAAGATGATCGGCCTGTATCGTGATTTGATCTGGAAAGCCGCCGCTGACACCGAGAAAGAGGATGTCGAACGCGTCCTCGGCCACGACGGGCAGATGTTTGTCGCCCCAAACATGCCGCCCCGGACGATCTTTGACGAATATAACGCGGATAATAAACCTTCGAAGGATACAGGCAGCGCCCGTTTTATCTTCCTCTCGCGGTTCATGCGAAAGAAGAACCTAAACTGGGTCCTCTCGCATCTTCATTCGATCACGGGTGATCTGACGATAGACATTTATGGGCCGATTGAGGAACAGGATTATTGGGCAGAAACCAAGAAGATAATTGCCTCGCTCCCGCCTAATATCAAGGTCGAGGCTAAAGGCCTTGTATCGCCCGAAAAGGTCGCGGGCACGCTCTTCTCCTACGATCTCTTTATCCTGCCGACGATCGGCGAGAATTTCGGCCACGTTTGTATCGAATCGCTGGCGGCCGGCTGTCCGCTTGTGATCAGCGACCAAACGCCGTGGCGTGACCTTGAAGAATACGGCATCGGCTGGGATCTGGCATTGGATAATGCTGCGGCATGGTCGAGCCTTATACAACGATGTGTAGATATGCACAACGCTGAGTATTCAAGGATGTCGCGGGCGGCCAGAAGCTATGCCGAATGTTGGCTGGCCGACCCGAGCGTTGAGAGCACCAACCTTGCCGTGCTCGATGCCGCAACAAAGGCCGCCCGTCAACCATGACCGCGATTTTCCACTATCTTTCCTTAGGTGTTAAACTTTTTCGTTGGTTCGTTTCTGCTGATACATGAGCATTCTTGAAGGTAAAAGGGTCCTGGTCACCGGGGGCA
This sequence comes from Pyrinomonadaceae bacterium, assembly GCA_018060305.1. Taxonomy (GTDB): domain Bacteria; phylum Acidobacteriota; class Blastocatellia; order Pyrinomonadales; family Pyrinomonadaceae; genus OLB17. The sequence continues at coordinate 3,990 of JAGOWF010000185.1, read as the reverse complement.
CCGGTTCGCTTGGCCAGACGCTTGTAAGGCGCATCCTGACGGGCGAGGCCGGGACGCCGGCCCGCGTCACGGTCTTTTCGCGCGACGAGGCCAAGCAGCATTATATGCGGCTTGACTTTATGAACCGCGAAATGGCGACCGACGACGTCATCTATCAAAACTCGCGGGACCTGTTGAATTTTCGCATCGGTGACGTGCGTGACTATCCGTCGCTGGTCACAGCCATGCGCGGGGCCGATATTGTATTTAACGCCGCCGCGCTAAAGCAGGTGCCATCGTGCGAATACTTTCCGTTCGAGGCCGTCCAGACCAATATCAACGGGGCTGCAAACATCATCCGGGCGGTTCGCGAAAACAATCTGCCAGTCAAAAAGGTGATCGGAATCTCGACCGACAAAGCATGCAAGCCCATTAATGTGATGGGCATGACAAAGGCGCTACAGGAACGCATCCTGATCGAGGCAAACCGTGATTGTCCGGAAATTCAGTTCAACTGCGTCCGTTATGGCAACGTGATCGCGTCGCGTGGCTCGATCATTCCGCTATTTGTCGAGCAGATCACAAACGATCAGCCGATAACGATCACCTTGGCGGAGATGACGCGGTTCCTGCTGAGCCTGGACCGCGCCGTGGATACGGTTTTTGAAGCCGTCAAAAGCGACGGCCGAGGCGAGACGTTCGTGCCAAAAGTTGGCTCGGCAAAGATCACTGAGGTCGCGGCAGTGCTGATGGGCGACAAACAGCTTCCATTCGTTTACACGGGAATTCGTCCGGGCGAAAAGGTGCATGAGATCATGGTCTCGGAGGAAGAATGCTTCCGCACAGTCGAGCGCGGCGATTACTACGTGATCCTGCCCGTATTGCCGGAACTGCGAAACGGCGAGGATCAGACACCGGCTTTGCAGAGCGAGTATTCATCCAAGGACGACAACCTCACAGGCGAACCGCTCGCCGCGTTGCTGGCCGATGCGAGCGATGAGATAAAACGGTTCCTGGCCCGCTAAGCGTATGAAGATAATGACCATTTTCGGGACGCGGCCCGAGATCATCAGGCTCAGCCTGGTGATGCGCGTCCTCGATCAGCACGCCGAGCATGTTACCGTTCACACGGGCCAGAATTACGACGAGAGTTTGAGCGACGTCTTTATCCGTGAATTGGATGTCCGCACCCCCGACGTGCATCTCGGCATTAGATCAAAGGCCTTTGGCGAACAGATCGGCCAGATATTATCAAAGATCGACGCGGTGCTCGACGATCACAAGCCCGACCGCATTTTGCTCCTCGGCGATACGAACAGCGCCCTGACGGCGATCGCGGCGGCCCGGCGGCAGATCCCTGTATTCCATATGGAAGCGGGAAACCGGTGCTTTGACGACCGTGTGCCGGAGGAGATCAACCGCCGGATAATCGATCATTCGAGCACCGTCCTGATGCCCTACACCGAGCGGAGCAAGGAGAATCTCGTCCGTGAGGGCATCGATCGCGACCGCATTTTTGTCACCGGTAATCCGATCAAGGAAGTGCTCGACACGTTTGGTGACAACATTGAGAATAGCGAGGTTATGAAGGGGCTTTCGGTAAAGCCGTTCGAGTATTTCCTCGTCACCCTGCACCGTTCGGAGAATGTCGATCTGCCTGAACGGCTCACAAGGATATTTGCGGGCCTCAGTGAGGTCTCGAAGAAGTTTGGCAAGCAAGTCCTCGTTTCCGTCCATCCGCGAACTGCCGAGCGGCTCGAGCAGAGCGGCCTGCGGCCTGATGCGAAACAGATTAGGCTCCTTAAGGCACTCGGATTCTTTGACTTCGTCAAGCTCGAAAAGAACTCGCTCGCCGTCCTCACCGACAGCGGCACCGTGCAGGAAGAATGTGCCATATTTGGCATACCTAATATCACTCTGCGCGACGTGACCGAACGGCCTGAGACCCAGGAATGCGGCAGTAACATCCTGAGCGGCGCCGACACCGATTCTATCGTCCGCGCGGTCGAGCTCGCTATCGCGCAGCCTGCCGCGTGGACGCCGCCGCGTGAATATATGGCCGCCAACGTGTCACAGACGGTCAGCAAGATCGTCCTCGGCTATGTGAGCCAACGCCGCCATTTTTCCTAGAATAATGCCCGCCGACAACACGCTTTGGGTGCTGACCGAGGTTTACTATCCCGAGGAAATGTCCACGGGCTATTACCTCACATCGATCGCCGAACACCTTTCCAAAACGCGAAATGTAAACGTCATTACCGGCCAGCCCAAACACATGGCCCGAGGCGTTAGAGCGCCAAAGCGAGAGACGCACAATGGCGTCGATATCTTCCGTGCATGGGGAACTACGCTTGACAAAAACGTCATGGCGTTTCGCCTGCTCAACATGCTCACCATCGGGCTGTCCGTATTTCTTCACTCGCTCAGACACTTTCGAAAAGGCGATCAAGTTTTGGTCGTCACCGCTCCGCCGTCGCTTCCGGTGACGACGGCGCTTGCCGCGTTGATCAAGGGCACATCCTATACGCTGCTCGTCCAGGACAGTTATCCTGAGATACTCGTCGCGGTTGGCTCGGCAAAGGCCGATTCGGCGTTTGTTCGGTTCGTGCATTATGTGAACCGCTGGGTGTATAAGCACGCCGCCAAGATCATCGTCATGGGCCGCGATATGAACGAACTCTTTCAAAAGAAGACCGAGGGCCTTGATGTTCCGATCGTGACGATCCCAAACTGGGCCGATCTTGAGACGATCGAACCTCTGCCGCGAGACGACAACGCGTTGCTGAAAGAACTCGGAATAGAGGACAAGTTCGTCCTGCTCTACGCCGGCAACATCGGGCATCCGACCGACGTTGAGACGATCGTCGAGGCGGCGGAGCGGCTGCGCGATAGGGAAGACATCCATTTCCTCTTCATCGGCGCCGGCGTCAAAAAGAAATGGCTCGACGAGACCGTCAGCCAACGCAAACTCGCCAACGTCACTATCCTCGATTACCGCCCACGATCCGAGCAGACGATCTTCTTAAACGCCTGCGACGTCGGCCTCGTTGCTCTTATCAAAGGCATGTGGGGCACGGCCATGCCCAGCCGCACATACAACATCATGGCCGCCGGCAAGCCGATCATCGCGCTTACGGATGAGGGAAGTGAACTGTCCCGCGTGATCGACGAGGACGGCATCGGCTGGCACATCGAGCCGGGTGACGCGCGAGAACTCGAATCGACGATCCTCAATGCGTATGACAGTCGAGCGAACCTGACCGAGATCGGACGGCTTGCCAGAAAGGCCGCCGAGGATAAGTACTCGCTCCTCGACGCCTGTGATGGGTATCAGACCGTCCTCGCATTGCCTTCAACCCCCGGGGGTGCCGATCGAGTGAAACAGTAATAGTCCGCTTCTAATCACCTGTAATTGCGACGATTCAGCCGCCGCTTTCGATGATGAGTGTCCCGCTGGTGTCCCGCACCCGCGTGGGACACCCTAACCCGTTGCTAACACAGCTAGTTACGATGATATTTTGCGACTGTCCCGCCGATTTTGAAAAAAAATTTCCTTTCGCGATTTTCAAAGATCCAGAGTGTTGCAACGATAGCACATACGCCTATAAATGTCAAGCATTTTCTTTTAGAAGAATATATCTAATGGTTGGCACCAAAATTGACAGCCGAGCTCTGTTCCTGATTCAATTGTAATTTCGCCATTCTGAATGATCGGACTCATTATCTTCATCTCGGTCCTCGGTATCTCGTTTGGCGGTGTCGGCATTTATCGCCGGCTCGGGCTCAAGGGACAGATCCTCGCGATCCCAAATGAACGCAGTTCGCACGCCGAGCCGACACCGCATGGAGCGGGGATCGTGATCGTTGTATTGTGCCTGCTGGCATATGTTCCGATCTCGCTGTATGTCGTAGGGCCGTTTTCGTGGGGATATTTTATTGGCGCAGTGCTGATCGCCGGTGTCAGTTTTATTGACGATATCAAGACCGTGCCGTTCTTCCTCAGGTTGTTTA
>JAGOWF010000014.1 GCA_018060305.1 Pyrinomonadaceae bacterium | reverse complement strand
CGCTGACGGCAATGATCGCACTGGCGGCGGCCTTTTTCGCCGCGTGCGGCCAGGTGCCGACAGGTAACTCGTCGAGCGGTTCTGTGGATCCAAATGAGACAGCCGCCAAGGTGAATGGCAAGGTCATCACCATGCAGGAGGTCGAGCGCGCGGTCAAGCAGGAATCCCGGGGCCAGGAAGCCAAGATGTCACCACTCGAATTGGCGGCGGCGAGATTGCAGATCCTCCAAAACCTCGTCGAACAAGAAGTGATGTACCAAAAGGCGGAGGCCGAAAAGCTGGTGCCGAGCGAAGAGGACATCACGGCTGAGATCAACAAACGCAAAGTCGATAGCCGTATGTCTGCCGAGGAATTTGACAAGCAGATGAAAGAGGCGGGACTCGACGAGAAATCGTTCCGCGAGACCGTCAGGAAGGGCCTTGGCATCCAGAAGCTGATCGATAAGATCACGGGGCGTATCGAGACGCCAAGTGAGCGCGAGATCGAGGAGTTTTTTAAGAGCAATCCCGACATGTTCGTCAAGAAGCGCGGCGTCCGCCTTGCGGCGATCGTCATCGACCCCGCTGACAACGGACAAGGCGATACGACACGAAATGCGGCGGAAGCCGAGCAAAAAGTGAAAGAGGTGCTGACAAGGGTCGCGCAGCCGGCGAGTGACTTTGCAGCGATCGCACGCGAATATAGTGAGGATGGGAGCCGTCTTCAGGGCGGCGACCTGGGCTATATCAGCGAACAGGAACTGAAACAGAACTTTGGCGACCAGATCGCGGGCGGTTTTATGAATCCGCAGTTCGACGTCGGACGCATCACAAATGCCGTGCCGCTGCAGGGCAAAGCCTACATATTCAAACTGCAGGAGCGAATTGAGAAGGACGAGAATCTAACGCTGGAAAATCCGGCGGTCCGGCCTCAGATCACGCAGTTGCTGACTGACAATCGCAAGCAACTGCTTGCGGCGTCGTATCAGACGATCGCGATGAACGAGGCGAAGGTCGAGAACTTCCTCGCCAAGAAAGTTGTCGATAATCCGAACGAACTCAGTGGCGCGCGTCCGGCTGCTGCCGGCAACAGCAATGCAGCGGCTCCGACCAATGCGAACACGACGGCTGCCAATTCGACCGCGAATACTGCGGCGGACACCAAGGCCGAAGACAAGAAGCCGGAGGCGAATAAGTCTGCGGCTAACGCGAACCGCTAGCCTTTATAACGTGGGCTCAGCCCATCGATCTGCGGAAAAGCTCGGCTTTTCCGTTTGGCATAAGGACAACTTGCGGCTGTGCCGCTGCTCTTTCCACTGCGAAAGGCGGCGGCAGAGCCGCAAATCTATTTAAGGGGTTGACCGGAAAAGTGGAGCTTTTCCGCACATCGAGCGGCTGAGCCGCGGTAAGGGAAGATGCTGTTTCGATTCTCAGACATCACAAAATCCTACGGCGGCACCGAGGTGCTGCGAGGGGTTTCGTTTCAGATCAATCCGGACGAAAAGGTTGGCTTGGTCGGGCGCAATGGGGCCGGTAAGACAACGATCTTCCGGCTTCTAACGGGCGAGGAATCGCCTGACTCGGGCGAGATAGCGGCGATTAACGGCGTAAGGTTGGGATTACTCGAGCAGCACGTCGATTTTGATGCGGCCGAGACTGTCCACACGGCGGCTCTGTCCGCGTTCAAGCATATCCACGACATTGAGGCAGGGATGCGTCGACTGGAAGGGGTGATGGAAACCGACCATTCCGACGCCGTGCTAAATAGGTACGCCGAGCTGCAGACCGCGTTTGAGCAGGCTGACGGATTCTCCTACGCCGCTCGGGCCGAGGCCGTGCTCCTCGGTGTCGGATTCACGCCCGATCAGTGGTCGATGGAGACACGGACGCTGTCCGGCGGGCAAAAGAACCGCCTCGGCATGGCTCGTCTTTTGCTGTCGAACGCCGATGTCCTGCTGCTTGACGAGCCGACTAACCATCTGGACGTTAATGCGGTCGAGTGGCTTGAGGAACATCTGCAAACATACGACCGGGCGTATGTGATAATCAGCCACGATCGGTATTTCCTTGACCGAACTGCGACGCGCATTATCGAGATCGAAAACGGTCGGGCAGTTAGCTACAAGGGCAATTACTCCAAGTTCCTTGTCGAACGTGCCCTGAGACGCGAGCAGCAGCAGAGAGAATATGAGAACCAGCAGGCCCTCATAAACAAGACACAGGCATTTATTCGAAAGAATCTCGAGGGTCAAAAGACCAAGCAGGCGAAATCGCGCCGTAACATGCTTCAGCGAATGGAACGGCTCGACGCCGTCAAAAGCGAAACGCACGGCGGCAATTTTAACCTCAAGAAGGTCGAGCGTGCCGGTAACAACGTGCTGACGGCGGAAGAACTGGCCATTGGCTATGGGAATAAAGTGCTGGCGGGCGGTATCAATATCTCATTGCACCGCGGCGGCGTGTTGGGCGTGATCGGTGGGAATGGCACGGGCAAGACAACCCTCCTCAGGACCCTACTTGGTGAGATCCGCGAGTTGTCGGGCCGCGTCGCGTGGGGCACCAAGACAAACACGGGCTACTATTCGCAGAGCCTCGATGACCTGCACGACGGTAACGACGTGATCAACGAGTTTCGTCGCGTTGCCCCGATGGTCGAGAGCGGCGAACTGCGTTCATTCCTCGCCCGGTTTCTTTTCTTTGGCGAGGACATCGAGAAAAAAGTGCGCGACCTGTCGGGCGGCGAAAAGGGAAGGCTCGCACTTGCCAAACTCATTTATTCTCAGAAGAACGTGCTTATCCTCGACGAGCCGACCAACCACTTGGACATCCCTGCGCGCGAAGCGCTCGAGGCCGCTTTGGACGAGTATCCGGGCACGATCATAACTGTCAGTCACGACCGGTTTTTTCTCGACAAGCTTGCCACACAGATATTGTCGTTTGAGGCGGACGGCAGTGTGCTCGACTACAACGGCAACTACACCGAGTTCCATGATTGGCGCGACAGCAAACAGGTGACGTTAGCGGCTGCACAAGAGGCCGGACTGCCAGAACCTCATGTTGAAATGAGTGTGTTCCAAGCGAATGCGTCGAACCTATCAAAAAATCAGCGCCAGCAGATCGAAAAGCGGATTGTCGAGATCGAGCAATCGATCCCAGAGTTGGAAGCCGAAGCCGAGCGTCTGACCTCAGCCATGTCCGCCCCGGCAGTCGCCGCGGACTATGCCCATCTAACAAAAGTGACTGAGCAGCATACCGCCGCTCAGTCACGGATCAAGGAGCTTTACGAAGAATGGGCGGCGCTAGCCGGCCAACTGGCCTAAGGATACTGATATCGGTACTCAGCGGGCCGATTCCATACTAAAGGGCGCCCCCACTACATGCTCGCGAGCCGACAGAGACGCAACCTTTTGCCAGTTCGCCGACGAAAGATAAAGCGAGCTTTGTGAACCGTGTCGCATGGTTCGCATTATTGTTGCTGCGTGCGATCGTGTCATTTGCTGTGTGGATCGCGGAGTTATCGTCATTCATCGTCGCCTCAAATGGCATCGATGCGGGATAGCTCTTGTTATGCCAGGACGCATGGTCTGAGCATGCATAGCCGCAGGCTGATGTCGTTAGGTTCAGGCCGGGCTGGTATGTCGTGATCAGGTTTGTGACGAACTGGTTCTGGGCGGCATTTGTATAATCGGTGAACATCACGATGTCATAGCCGAGTGTGCCCTTATAGTTGGTCATATCGAGCTGCATCACGCCCACGACGTTCTTGTTGGCGGTCCTATAGGACGTCGCAATCGCATTAGAGCCGCGAAGACCGATCTCTTCTGCAGCATACGCCATAAACTGCACGGTGCGTTCCGGCCTGAAGCCCGTTTGGGCCATTACCCGTATCGCCTCGGTAAGGCAAGATATGCCCGACGCATCGTCATCCGCTCCGGGGGCCGGGGCGGTCGAACCCGACTGATTGATCGAGTCCTGATGAGCCCCGAGCACGACTATCTCATCAGGGAAACGCGTGCCCTTGAATGTCAGGATTATCGACGGCTGCGGTGACGTCGAGGCCGGATGGGTGAAGTATGCGAGCGACACTGACTCGCGGTCGTAACTAGCGACAAGTGATGCCCACCTGTTATAGATCCAGTTCGCAGAATCGATTCCGCTCGGCTGGTTGTAACGGCGATTTGGAAACGCGGAAAGATCGATAATGACCTGCCTGGTGTACGGCTCGCTCACGGTATTGAGCATCGTGTTGACCGACTCCGGATTATCGATCGTATAGTTTATCAACGGGGCCGCGGACTCGGCGGTCGCGAAATTTCTGATCCATTCCACGGCCTCGCTCTCGCTCTCGTGCGTGACAAAGCCGGCGCATTTGTGAAAGCTGTGATGCATCGCGCGTGACAGCTCCTCCATTTGCTGGTCGTTCAGGCGAAGGACGGCTATGTTGTTTACCACTTTCTGGACACGAAGACTGGCCAGCCCGGCCGGGTCCTTAGTCCCGCGCTCGGCCTGAATGGTCTGCAGCTCGGATGCATCGATCGAGATCCAGTGCTCAGCTGCATTAGCGCTTGTGCCGCCGGTCTGAAAGATCACTAATCCCGAAAAACAAGCCAGGACTGCCGATAGTAGGAATGCTTTTGCGTAACGCGACATGATAGTACTCCTCAAATTTAAGCTATGTTCCCCAAAACGATAATCATACTCCAAAACCCAGTTTTTCGCACCCGAAAGATCAGGATTCCAAACGATAATTCGGGGCCTCTTTTGTGATGATGACGTCGTGGACGTGTGATTCGCGAAGACCGGCGGACGTGATGCGGACAAATTTTGCATTCGTCTGCAATTCTGTGATCGTTCGGCAGCCTGTATAGCCCATCCCTGAACGCAGGCCGCCGACGAGCTGGGTGACCATTTCGCCGACCGTTCCTTTGTAGGCTACACGGCCCTCTATGCCCTCGGGAATGTATTTTGAGTCAGTAGCGGTTGCCTCCTGAGCGTAGCGATCACTTGAGCCCTGTTTCATAGCCCCAAGCGATCCCATCCCGCGATAGGTCTTAAAGTTGCGGCCCTGGAAGAGAATGACCTCGCCAGGAGCTTCCTCGGTCCCGGCGAAAAGCGAGCCGATCATCACGCTGTCAGCACCGGCGGCGATCGCTTTGGCGACATCGCCAGAGAATTTGACGCCGCCGTCGGCAATGACGGGCACGCCTGATCCCTTTGCGGCATTTACACACTCAACGATGGCGCTGACCTGTGGCACGCCCGCACCGGTGACGACGCGTGTTGTACAGATCGATCCGGGGCCGATACCGATCTTAACGGCATCAACGCCTGCCTTGATGAGAGCATTCGTTGCATCGGCGGTCGCGACGTTGCCCGCGACGACCTCGATCTCGGGAAACTGTGATTTGACAGCCCTTACAGCCTCGATCACTCGCGAGCTGTGCCCATGGGCCGTGTCGATCACGATAGCGTCGGCGCGGGCGTTGACCAACTCGGAGGCCCGTTCCATATAGTCGCCGGTCGCTCCAATGGCAGCGGCACAACGCAGCCGGCCAAGCTCATCTTTTGCGGCGGTCGGGAAGTTGATGGCCTTTTGGATGTCCTTGACCGTGATCAGGCCTTTCAGATGGCCGTCGTCGTCAACGACGAGCAGCTTCTCGATGCGGTGTTTCTGCAGCTTGACCTTTGCCTCGTCGAGCGTCGTGCCGACGGGCACCGTCACCAATGGCTGCGGAGTCATGATCTCTGACACGGGAATATCGGACCTGGTTTCAAAGCGCAGGTCGCGGTTTGTGATGATTCCGACGAGCAAGCCCGCGGCATCAGTCACCGGAACGCCGCTGATCTTATATCGGCCCATGATCGCGAGGGCCTCAGACACAAGTGCGTTCTCGTGAATCGTAACCGGATCGACGATCATGCCGGATTCGGAGCGTTTTACCTTATCGACCTCTTCGGCCTGCTGTTCGATGGCAAAATTCTTGTGAATTACTCCAATTCCGCCTTGCTGCGCGAGCGCAATAGCAAGCGCCGCCTCGGTGACGGTGTCCATCGCCGATGAACACAGAGGGATATTCAGCTGGATGTTTCGAGAAAAGCGGGTGCGCGTGTCCGCGTCAGCCGGTAGTATCTCGGAATAGGCCGGAACGAGCAAAACGTCGTCAAATGTCAGGCCTTCGGTAATCTGAGTGATCTCCATAGTTAATTATATACAAAAATAGCCGTGACACTAATCGCGGACGCCGGCCTCAGACTAAGATAAAAACTAATTGTTTGTAGCGGTCTTGGCAGGTGTTGGCGCCGACCGCGCGGCATTCGCGGGTTTCGGAGCGGGCGTCTTTGCGGGCGTTGTTGCCCCATTGATCGCGGCGCTTGGCCGTGGGGCAGGTGTTGGCCGCGCAGGCGAGCTAACTGTCGCGGGGGGAATTGTCGTAATGGACGTATTCGGTGGCGGCGCTGTGTTCGCATCAGCTTGAGTTTCGACGGGCGGCACTGAGGTAGAGATCGCACCGGTATTCCATATCTGAGCGAGGTTTTCGTGCGAGATCGTGAAGATGATTCGGTCGCGGTCCTTTGGGTCGAGCGGTTCGGCCGGGAGCGTGATCGCTTTTCCATTTATCGAAAGCTGCACATTAGGTGCGTTCCAGCGGTTGTAACTTAGCGTGAGGCTCTCCTTTGGCGAGAAGCTGACTGACGAGCCTGCGGCGACATCGGACTTTTTTTGCGGCTCGCTATCAACCGTTGCCAGCACGGTTACGGGGTTAGTCGCCTTTAGCTCCACAGCAAGCGTTGCCATATCGGGTATGCCCGTAGTTTCGGCGTTCGCAGGTGTTTCCGGGGATGCACTCGCGCTCGGCCGGGACGTTGAGTTCATGTCCGCTTCTTCTGCCGGGCGTTGTAAGTAATTAAGGAGAAGCAAGATACCGCCGGTCATCAATCCCAGGATTACAAGGGCGGTGATGATCGTCGGCGTCATGGATGGGCCAGTGCGGTCGTCTGTTAGAACCTCAGGCTTGTAGAGCCTTAGCTCTGATTCCTCCGCGATCTGAGCGTTAGCCATTAACTGCGAATAATCGCTTAGGGCCTCTTCCTCCTTGATGCCGACACATTTTGCGTAGGATTTTACAAAGCCCTTGTTAAAGATGCCGCCGGGAAGTACGCGGTAGTCATCGTTCTCGATCGATTCCAGATAAAGCCCAGAGATTCGAGTCTGTTCGGCTATATCGTTGAGCGTAAAGCCCCGCGCCTCACGGGCCTGCCGCAATTTTTCTCCCAGAGTCATCGACATTGGTAAGTATCCGAACGAGTTGCGAGTGCGAAAACGACGACGTTCTTTGACTTGAAATATAGCTTTCCTGTTCGCGGAATGTCAATTGATTTACAATGATTTAGCGGTGCAGCCCGTATGACAAGACGCGTTTTGCGTATTGCGTTTTGGCATTAGGGCGACGTATATTATTATCGGTAGAGCAATCCAAAAAGTGAGGAATCATCAATGAGTTTAGAAGCTCTCGGTATGGTCGAGACAAAAGGCTTTGTCGGGGCTGTCGAGGCAGCCGACGCAATGGTAAAGGCTGCAAACGTTAGACTTATCGGTAAAGAATATATCGGTGCGGGCTACGTTACCATCTTCGTGCGAGGCGACGTCGGTGCGGTGAAAGCCGCTACAGATGCCGGCGCGGCGGCGGCAAGGCGTGTGGGCGAGCTTATCAGTGTTCACGTGATCCCGCGGCCGCACAATGAGGTCGAGCGCGTCCTGCCTAAGGGCGGCGCGGTCGGTTACAGCCCCGACGAAAAGGCCCTGCAGGGCGGCGGCGGTCGTCAACTCGGTGCCGGCGCGGCAGGTTCGGCGTCGGGGACCACAGCCGGAAATAAAGGGAAAACCAAGGCTTAGACCACACGTAAGGCCGTTGATCCTCGTGACGCGGCGGCCTCTCTTTGCTTGCTATGGGCGACAATGACCTAATAGCTCAACAAGAAGCACGCGACGCGGTTGAGGCCGCGTCGTTTGCCTTTCAGGCCGTCGCGCAGTTTGATCAGTCAAAGATCGATGTGATCTGCGACGCGATGGCGAGCGTCGCGCTGGCTGAATCGGCGCGCCTTGGCAAGCTCGCTCATGACGAGACGGGCTTTGGCAAGGCTGAGGACAAACGCGAGAAGAACCGCTTTGCGGCCGAGGACGTGTGGAATGCCTTTAAGCCGCTAAAGACCGTTGGCGTTGTGAGTGACGACGGCAATGTGGTCGAGATCGCCAGTCCCCGAGGCGTCGTTGCCGCGATCATTCCGTCAACAAACCCCACATCGACGGCCATTTACAAGATCATCATCGCGATCAAATCGCGCAACACAATCGTTCTGTCGCCGCATCCGTCAGCCGCACAGTGCATTGGCGAGACGACCCGCGTCATGCGCGAAGCCGGCATACAGGCGGGCTTGCCCGCCGATGCGGTCACATGCCTCACGACCTCGACCATCGAGGGCACTGAGGCTTTGATGAAGCACAAGAAGACGGCAGTCATCTTGGCGACCGGCGGCACGGGCCTCGTCCGCGCGGCATATTCGTCTGGCAAACCTGCGTTTGGGGTTGGGCCGGGGAATGTGCCTGTGTTTATCGAGCGTTCGGCCGGCGTCGAAAAAGCCGTGGCCGACATACTGACGGGCACATGCTTTGACAATGGCACGATATGCGCGTCGGAGCAGTCGGTGGTTTGCGACGCTCCGATCGAAGCGCAAGTTAGAGAACATTTTACCCGTCAGGGCGGACATTTTCTGAATTCCGCCGAGGCTGACGCCGTTGCAAACGTTCTGCTTACTCCGCAACGCACACTCAACGCTGGCATCGTCGGCAGGTCGGCTAAATACATAGCAGACCTCGCCGGGATATCCATACCTGATGGCACACGCTGTCTCTTGGCAGATTGCGGCGGCGTCGGGCGTGAGTTTCCGTGGTCGGTCGAGAAACTGTCACCTACGCTCGCATTTTTTGTCGCGGATGGAGTTGAGGCAGGGGCCGATCGCTGTGAGGAGATACTCCGATTTGGTGGAATGGGCCACACTGCGGGGATGCACACGCAGGACCGCGACGCAGCTGTTCGCTTTGGGAAGCAGATGCCTGCTGCCCGTGTGATCATCAATTCGCCGACTACGCACGGAGCGATCGGGTTGACGACTGAACTTCCGCCGTCGATGACGCTCGGCTGCGGTTCGTGGGGCGGCAACGTCACGTCTGACAACATCTCGCCGCTTCACCTGATGGATATCAAGCGCGTGGCGTTTGAGACGAAGCCGATAAATAAGCTGTCAGCGGCCAGCGGCCAGCCGTCAGCCGTGGCAGCCGCACCTACGGTGCGAACGCCGCCAAAGCGTGAAGATATCGCGGCAATCGTTGACAGTTTTCTGAGTAAGAAGATGGCCGAAATGCCGACTCCGATGCCGGAGCCGACACCCGAAGCAAAACCGGAACCGAAAGCAGTTGTTCACGAGATCACGCCGGAGAATGCGGTCCAAAAGCCTATTCCGATCACGCCGGTGGAGTTTGTGAGCGAGGACGACGTGCGGCGGGCCGTTGCGAACGGCGAGAAGATATACATCTCAAAGAAGACGATCCTGACGCCGTCTGCGCGTGATCTTGGTGAGGAAAAAGACGTGTTTGCAACAGTTTAGCGATGGCTGAAACGGTACTGGAAAAAGAGGTGTGTGACAGTTGCGGAGTTGACGTCCGCGAGGACACGCTGTTTTGCTACAACTGCGGAACGCGTGTGGTTGCCGAGGAACCGGATGCCGCGAAAAATGGCCATTCCCCCGATGGATCGGACAAGCTCGCGGCGGCAGCGACCGAACGAAAACGGGCACGCGTTGCCCATCGCAAAACGGCCGAATATATTTGGGAACCGACAAACGGCGAGGGTGCTCGGCTGACACTTATTATCGCGGTCGTCATAGCGGTTTTTGCGCTGGTTGTCGTGCTGATGATGGTTGATTGGTAGAGGAATTATGCAAGCACTCGGAATGGTGGAATGTTTTGGCCTCGTGGCAATGATCGAGGCCGCTGACGCAATGGTAAAGACCGCGAACGTCGAACTCGTCGGCTACGAGAGGATCGACGCCGGCCTGGTCACGGCCATCGTCCGCGGCGAGGTCGGGGCCGTCAAAGCCGCCGTTGACGCCGGCGCCGCTGCCGCTCGCAGGATTGGCACTGTTACCGCCGTCCACGTCATCCCCAGCCCGCACGTTGAGGTCGAAGAAGGCATCCCGGTCCTCAAAACCGGCGAGACGACGCGAAAGAAAATATCGGGGAGCATGCCCGAGGGATAGCGGAAAGAACTGTATCGTCACCTTGCTTAGGAGCCGGATACCTGTCAACGTAGATGTGCGATCCGTCGCTCATGAAGTTGTGATCGATCGTTACGCTTTTTTAGTGATCTTTGGATAAGTTTGAGAGCGGCCGTTAGTTCCGACGTGTCCTACCTTGCAGAGAGATCCAAGCCAGATCGACGATCATCCATTTCCGCTCTGGACGAAAGAAGATGTCATTTAGCCCACTATCATTAACACGAAGGCGCGTCCTGGGGGAGATCTACTCCAGATGCGACTCGCTCACAGAGAATGTTCCCGTCTATCTCATTGGTGACGAGAACGAATTGCTTGGGCATGCAGATGAATCTCTGGGCCACTATGCCGACGCAATGACATTTCACCTTGCCGACGATGTGTGCAAACGCCTTTCGGCCGGACAGTATACATACGAGTTCGATCTGGCGCATGCGGGCACTAAAGGACGCCTGATACTCAAAACGATCTTTCTCAAAGCACGGAAGGCATACGCGAAACCAGTAACTGCAGATCGCGCTGCGAGCTGAGCAGATGGATATGATCGTGGGTCATTGAAACAACGGCAGAGGCAAGTCGCCACCTACGCCAAAGGCTGCGATCCGTGTTTGGCCGTTCGATTGAAGTATGTACCAGATGCCCTCTCGGAATACGGCCACATCAACCTGCCCGTCGCCGTCAAAATCACCCGGAACGGGCAGATCATTCACTAAGCCCCAAAACAGCGCTTCATAGAGGTCTTCTCGGCTCCGTTTTATGTACCAGATGCCGCCGCGAAAGACCGCGAGGTCAGTACGGCCGTCGCCGTCGTAATCCGCGGGGACAAACTTATCCGTCGGCAAACCCCAACTCTCGGCGCGGAGCGAACTTGTCGCACTTTGCAGGATGTACCAGACCCCGTTTGACGGCCGGAAGACCGTGAAATCGGCCTTTCCATCACCGTCATAATCGCCCCTGAGCGGCCGATCACCGTTTATCCCCCACGGCATTGCCCTAAAATCAATGCCCGGGCTGGTCGAGGGTCGATAATAAAAGTTACTTTGCGCGCCCGGGGTCGCTCCTTCGCGGTAAACCGCCGGATCGGCCTTGCCGTCACCGTCAAAGTCGGCCGTAAGCAGGGGGTTATCGCCTGTTACACCAAAATGTTCGGCTCTGACAGTCAAGGTGAGGCTTTGGAAAATATAGAGATTATCTGCCGCCGTAAGCGTTGGGCGCCATACGGCGATGTCCGTCTTGCCGTCGCCGTCATAATCCTCCGTTACTGGTCGATCCGTGGGCAGTCCCCAGCGAAAGGCGTTAAACAGGTTGCTGCCGGTTTGCAGCAAATAGAACATCGAGCCCGCGGGATCGTTCGGGCGAAAGACGCCGATATCTGCACGGCCGTCACCGGTGAAGTCGAAATCGGTCGCGCGCCTCAGGTTCGTACGCGTTCGAAGCTCCGATGTTGAAAGATCGTTTGGGCCGGAATGCGCGTTTATGAGCATGGCGAGGATCGCGACGCGCCCGGCGTCACCCGTGACCCTAATCCTTGCGAATCCGGCGACATCCAATCGAGGGAATCCGCCGGCGGCCGTGATCAGATCGTCCACGATGATTCGGCGCTTTTTGGTCGTTGTATTGAGGGGCAGATTACACGGGTTGCAGACGGGCTGATTCGTAAGCGACATCAGCGGCTGACTCGTCATCTGATCGTATAGATACAACTCAAGCGTGGCCGTGCCGGTGCCGTTGTAAACGGCGTGAAACTCGCTGTCGAATGTAAAGGTCGTATTGCTCGCCTTGCCCGTCCGGTCGCGGAAGTGCGGGTAATCGTATTCGGCGGCCAATATTCGACGACCGCCCTCACTCCTGCCGTTCGGCCTCTCTGCAGACTCGTCGACCGGCTTTTGGAAGAATGCCCCCGACGCTCCCAGGATCGGCTGTGGCTCAAAGCCAAAGACTGACAGATCGAAAGCACCCGCATGGGTGTTTGTCACAAAACCCTGAATATTAATGCCGTCAGGATCCTGGCCACCAACTACGATAACTCCAAAGCCGAGCTTTACTCCGGTGTCAAACGGGACCGTGCCATCTCGGGTGATCAGATCGTCGACAAGGATGGATTGCTTCCGTGCCGATTGCGTAAGGGTGTAGTTGCAAGGCCCGCAGACGACGAGGCCCTGATTCGTCATTACCTGTCCGGTCGTTTCGTCAAATAAGAACAGATCGATATCCGCCCCTGATCCCGTTGGAAAGCCGGGCAAGCCACCCATATAGGTCATAAGCAGGCTCGTGTCGAAGGTAAACGGTATGTTGGTGATTGTGCCTTGTTTTTCAAGTATATGAGGTATCACAAAAGTGTTTCCCGTTAACCGATCATAAAAATGATCGGGTCCACCCTGTGGATCTAACGCATGCAGCTCAACATCGTTTGGGCCTGTATGGGTGTTGGTGCCAATATCCTGAACAGAGACATTCTTTGTGTCGCCGGTGACCTCGAGTGTGGCAAAACCCCGGACATCCGGGCGCGGGAAACCGCCCGCCGCTCGTATAAGCGCATCGAATGAGAACAAATGTTTTCTATTAATGTTGGTGAGATTAACCGAGCACGGGTTGCAAACAGGCTGATTGGTCATCGAAAGCAGCGGCAATCCCGTTAGATCATCGTAAAGCCGCAGATTGACGGTCGCTCCCGCTTCGCCCGCATAAAACGCATTCAAATCGGTCGAGAAGGAAAACGGCTGGCTTGGAAGCATCGAGTCTTCGCGGAAGACTGACGAATTGGCTTGGAAATCAGCCACTCCATCCTTAGGCTGACTAATGAGAAGTGGGAAGGATGATAGATCCTGCGGGCTCGTGTGAGCATTGATCACGTGAGCCACGATCGCCATTTCTTCAACATCACCGGCCGCTATGAACAGCATAGAGCCCGTTACATTGACGCGCGGCAGGCCGCCGACGGAGTTGGCTATCCCCTCGACGTTGCCGATTGCTTTACGGTTAGCTGTGTTGACAGTGAAGCTGCACGGATTGCAGACATCTATGTTGGTCAGCGATTTAAGCGGCTGGCCCGTTAGGTCGTCAAAGATATACAGGTCGATAGAGGCACCGGGCGCAAGGTCGTCGTTGCCGATCCCGCCCAGATAGGTGACGAAGAATGTGGTGTCAAAGGTGAATTGAGTCGTGTTGACCAACCCGACCTTTTCGATGAAATGTGGAACTACAAAAGTCCTCTGTGCGTCGGCCTTTACGGCCGAACCGATGAAAAGCAGCATCGATGCCGCCAGCGAAATTACAAAATCACATGCTCTCATACCCCAAACCTCCCGACACGAACGGCCTCATGTGCGGCGTTAGCGGTTCGAGCGTGAGATGACCTTCGCGGCTAACGCCGGAACCCTGCGCATAGCGGCGCAGGAAAGGTTGAATTACCTAATATACCGGCATAGTAGCACGAGTCTTCAAAAAACGACGAAAAAAATGCCCCGCTCCCGTCGGGGCACTTACCTCTCTTGAGTGCCGCTTATGGATTCTTCGAGGGTGTTGGTGATGGTTTGGGCGCCGGCGAGGCTGAGCCGTCGGCGTCGGCGGTTCGTCCTGCGCGGGTGATGGCTATGCGCTTTTGGGCGTTAGGACCGTCATCGACCTGGACCTTGATGGCGCGGTATGTGCCGTCGCGGCGGTCGTTTGACGGGATGTAGCCGATCGAGTATTGAGTCCGAAGCTCGTTCGATATCTCGCGGGCGAGATTCGGGAGTTCGGTGGGACTCGACGGGAAGTAGGCCTTGCCGCCGCTTTCGGTCGCCATCCTTTCCAGAAACGCACGGGCCTTTGCCTGAGGGCTCTTACTGATAAAGCCGCCATCCTTGCTCAGTTCATCAACAAAGCCGACGACATAGATCTGCACCTCTGATTCGCGTAGCAGGTCGAACAACTGCTTCTCATTATAAAAGCTGCTCCGGTCCTCGCCGTCGGTGACGAGAATAAGGGCGCGGCGCTTGCGATCCTCGTTTCGGGTCGATACCTGGTGCTGATCGATGCTCTCGACCGCGAGATAGACGGCATCCGTGATCGCTGTCTGGCCGCCCTCGATATACATATTTTCGAGAGCATCGTTGAGATCTGTCTTGTTCGATGTGAATTCCTGCAGGATCTCGATCTTCTTGCTGTCAACAAAGCGGATGATCAGGGTCTGGTCATCCTGGCGGTTCATATTGACGAGAACCTTGCCGGCCTCGATCACTTTTTCAAGCTGCGAGCGGAGCGATCCGGAATTGTCAACGACGATGCCGTAGTCGGTCGGGACCTCAGACTTCGAAAAAAAGTCGATCTGCTGCAGCTTGCCATCCTCGTAAATGCGGAAGTCCGCTTCCTGCAAGTTGTTCACGGGTCGGCTATTACGATCCACGACGCGGACATTCAGATTGACGAGCTCGGTGTCGATCTTGATGATCTCGTCGGGATCGTCGATCCGAGGAGTCGGTTTGACCGTCGGGGCCGGCGTAGGCGTAGGTGTCGGGCTCGGCATGCCCTCGGCGGATAACATCGGTGAATCGGTTAGGAACAAGCATGCGAGCAACATCGTGCCCATCAACGGCAATATGCTTTTTTTCATCGTGGCAAACCTAGCGATATTTGGATATTGGCGTCGCATAGTAGCCCTCGCGACTGCGGACGGTTAGACGCGGTAAACCTCGTGGAGGTTTGACCTTAACTTTAACTTTACGCCATTTTCCGTTTGGTTGGAAGTCTTTTGGTATGTAGCCGATCGAGTACTGATGCCGAAGCTCGAGTGCGATCCTCTCGAATATCTCGTCCATCTCGACGTCCGACTGCGGATAGAACGATTTGCCGCCCGTTACCGAGGTGATCTCGTCCAAAAATGCCTGGCCCTGCATACCCAGCGATGAACTGGCATCACCGCTGTCCATGATGCCGACTGCGTATGTCACAACGTCCGATTCCCTCAATAAGCGGCGAACCTCGCCAAAATTGTATCGTGAAGCATTGTCCTGGCCGTCGCTGATGATCAGCATTGCCCGCTTTTGATGGCTGCCTCGCGTCACGCGTTCGACACCGAGATAAACGGCATCATACAGGGCAGTGTCGTCGCGCGGCTGGACGAGTGTCAGCTTCCTGAGAACGGCCTCACCGTCGCGCGTTCGATCCATCAGCAATTGTGCCCGGCTGTTGAATGCGATCAGAAAATACTCGTCGGATGGATGACTCGTGTTGATAAACCTTTCGAGTGCGTTGCGGGCCTTGCCGATCTTTTCGCCGCTCATCGATCCCGACACATCAAAAAGGATCCCGAGCGACACAGGCGCATCACTGTCGCTAAAAAAGGTAATGTCCTGCTGGAGCCCGTCGTCCGTTACCGTAAAATTCTTTTTCGCGAGGCCCGAAACGTAACGATTATACTGATCCGTGACCGTCAGCGTAAGCGTTACGAGGTCGGTCTTGATCCTGACCGGAGCGTCCGGCTCGTCAGGCGGCGTCTCGGATGGCGCCTGTGCGACCAATCCCGACGTGCAGCACAGGAAAACGGCGCACACCGCCACGAATCGGCAAACCGATGCCGAAAACCGGCGAGAAAGTACTAAGAAATCGCCCATCAATGATCTTTAAGGTCAGCCATATTCTATGGAACAGGGATGACCTTTAGCAAGATGTTTCTTTGATGCGGACGCCCTGTTTTCGGTTGTTCTGGTTTGGATAAAATACGACCGTCGCTGAAACAATTGAACAAGTTGGGCGTGATATAATTCGTGCAGATCGATCAGTAGGCCTCAGGGCACAACTTGGTTCGATAAGAGATATGACCGAATTCATCTGCCGGCTGGGCACTCCGTCGGGCGAGATCGTAACGCGTATTGTCGAGGCGGCCGCCGCCTCTGACGCCCGCGCGCGGCTCGAGGGCGAGGGGTTTAAGGTGTTTGCCGTGTCGAACGCCAGCGAAGGCCTCTCGGCGGTGCTGTCGTCTGCCGGCCGAAAGGGCCGCGTCAAGCAGGCGGATTTTCTGCTTTTTAATCAGCAACTGTCGGCCTTGCTGCGTGCAGGTATTCCGATCCTACAGGCAATTGGTTTGCTCAAGACGCGATCGGCCTCGGCGAATCTTCGCTCGGTCCTCGTCGATGTCGAGGAAAAGATCAAGAACGGCATTCCGCTGTCAGAGGCGTTTGAAGCGCAGGGTATGTTTCCACGGATCTACACGGCGTCGATCCTTGCTGGCGAGCGAAGCGGCGCGCTGGACGACGTTCTGGCTCGATTTGTCACATATCTGAAACGCAGCGTCGGCGTTTCACGCAAACTGCGGGGTGCATTGGCGTATCCAGCATTTTTGCTGCTTGCATCGACGATGATGGTCGCGTTTCTGACGCTCTATATCGTGCCGCGAATGTCGGATCTTTTCAAGAGCCTTGCGGCCAACCGGACGCTGCCGACCGTCACGCTGGTCGTGCTTTGGCTCTCGAACGCGATCATCAATAACATCTACTGGCTGGCTCCGCTACTGCTGATCGTCGGTCTGGCGATATTCGCGTGGCTTCGCACACAGGGCGGCAAACTGTTGCTGCACAAGGTGTTGCTGAGAGTGCCGATCGGCGGGCAGTTGATCCGGAATATGACTACGGCACAGTTGTCGCGGTCGCTCTCGACGTTGCTGTCCGGCGGCATCACCGTGCCTGAGGCATGGGAAATATCTGCGCAGGCCATTAATAACCTCGAACTCCGCCGCCGCAGTCAGGGTGTGCTGTCGATGATCCGCGAGGGCCGCGGCTTCACCGAAGCTCTCGAACAGGCTAACTGGCTGCCCGAACTCGCGCTCGACATGATCGGTATCGGCGAAGGATCGGGCAGTTTGCGCGAAATGCTCGACGAGGTTGCGACATTCTACGATGCCGAGGCAGAGGTCAGGCTCGAACAATTCACAACCCTGCTCGAACCGCTGATACTATTATTTATGGCCGGGATCGTCGTGACGATCCTGCTCGCGATCTATCTGCCGATCATCCAGATGATCTCGGCGGGGCCCGTTGGGGGACGGAAATAGCGGAGCCGCATTGAGTACTACGTTCGAGGAGGTCAAGGAGCTTGTATCGCGTGGCGAGGTCAAGGTCTCGGCTCACGGCTATGATGAACTTGCGGATGATGACATTTTGGTGCGGGACGTCATAGCCGGCGTTTCGACTGCGGAGTTAGTTGAGGATTATCCAAATTACCCGAAAGGAAGATGCGTTCTCGTTTTGCAGGAAGGCAAGCGGGACAATCCTATTCACGTCGTATGGGGAATTCCGAAAGGTCACGAATCGCCGGCAGTATTGATCACGGCATATAGGCCTGATCCCGACCGATGGGATCCGTCGTTTAGCAAGCGGAGAGAATATGACTAAGCGAAATCAGACGAAGTATATCATCGAAGGCGACTATGTAGCCGAAGTGGACGTCGAGCTATTGGCAGATGACACCTCGTGGGCACCCTACCTCTCAGTTGAGGACGCTTATAGGCTGGATGATGTCCGTAGTGCGCTCAGGCGAAAGGATATTGTAGGGGCGGCGCGACTCGCACGTGTTTTTGAAAAACATCCCGTTGCCGCTTAGGGAGAATGTTTGAGGTGAAATGAGTACAGCAACAAATGGCGACAGCACATATACGTCGTCGCCAAAGATCGAACTTAACGACTTCCTGGATAAGGAGCCGCCGGAGGTGACCGAGGCCAAGGCATTGGCCAAGCGGTATCGGATGCCGTTCATCGACCTGCTGCCTCCGGAGCAGGAGTCACCGATCGATAGCGACGAACTGGCCGCAATTCCGGTTGACCTGATGCTGC
>JAGOWF010000184.1 GCA_018060305.1 Pyrinomonadaceae bacterium | reverse complement strand
ACCGCCCGCTTGTGAAAGAAATCGCCGCACATGATCACAAAATCGACCTTCTCATCGATTGCGTATCGCTTGAGGACGTCGATCCACGCGTCGAAAAAATCGCGTGGACTCTCCGCGAGTTGATATCTCGTGCAGCCCAGATGCACATCGGCGATATGAAGAAATTTCACAATCGAATATTATCACAGGCGGTTTCTGCACAGATGACGTGCATCTTTAGGATAGGCAAACACCCGCGAATGTGACATCATTGACAAATGTTCCGCAGCTTGCTGGTTTTCCCCCTGGCGAAAACGGGAATTTTTCGTGGATTCCGCCACGCAGCCTAATTATGAAGATATTGCTCTACAACCCGGACAACGGCATTACGCGCAATTTTATGCCGCATCTGTGGATGTTTCTGCTTCAGTCATTGACGCCGGCGGAGCACGAAGTCATCCTGATCGACGGTAATGCAAAGGCGATGACACGCCACGAGCTGGTCCAGTTCTGCAAGGACGAGAATATTGGACTGGTCGGCATCGGCTCGATGACACGCATGGTTGCGCGAGCTTACCTCGTTGCTGACGCATTGCGCGAGGCAGGCTTTAAGGTAGTAATGGGCGGGCCGCACGTCACGGAGTGCGCGGATGAGGCCCTTGGGCGCGACGGCGGGCCGCAACACGCCGACGCGGTCGCGCTCGGCGAGGCCGATGAATATTGGGCGGACATCGTCAACGATGCAGCCGCAGGAACCCTCAAAGACATTTATCAGCCGAAGTTAGATGAGAAGGGCAACGACGTCAAACCGTCGCTCCAGCCGTATCCTCATATTCCCTGGGAATCATTCGATCTCGAGCAGTTCTCGCTCGTTCCGCGCTCACTGCGTCTGGTGATGTCAAAATTTGGCAAGGGTTGGGGCAAGTTCTTTGTCGTCCCGATCGAGACGGGCCGAGGCTGCCCTTACGGATGCGAATTCTGCACCGTCACGGGCTTCTTTGGGGATTCGATACGCTTTCGCACCAATGAGAGCGTCGTTGAAGAACTCCTGCGGCTAAAAGCGCGAGCTCGCAAAGAGAAGGGCCAGATCGCCGTCTTCTTTATCGACGACAATCTCGCGATCAACAAAAAGCGGCTCAAATCCCTGCTTCGCGATATGATCGCGGCGGGCGCCAACCTACCTTGGGTGGCCCAGATCAGCGCTAACCTGCTGGCGGACGAGGAACTTGTAGATCTGATCGCTCAGTCGGGGGGGCGTTGGATCTTCATCGGAATGGAGTCAATTGATCCGGCCAACATGGCCGACGTCAATAAACAATTCTCGCGCCCCGAAAACTATCCGGCCGTGCTCGATGGGCTCAGGAAGCGCAATATTTACGCCATCACGTCATTCATCTTTGGCATGGATAACGACACCAAAGGCGTATCTGACCGGACGGTGGACGAGATCGAAACGTGGGCTCCGGGCCTGCCGGTCTTTGGTCAGCTAACACCATTCCCTGCGACGCCGTTGTATGAACGGCTCGAAACATCAGGCCGCCTGCGCCGTCCGAAACACTGGCTCGATTTCGCGCCATTCGTCATGGCGCACGACCCGCTCAAGATGTCGATCGACGACGCAAAGGCTGAGACCTTCAACGCGTGGTCACGATCATACAGCCCCGAACGCAATCATCTTGCGATCGAAGCGATCCGCGAGGCACCGATCGAGGTGCGCATCAGCCACCTTGTAGCGCGCCTTTGCTTTAGAGGTATATATTTCCCGCAGATGAGTAAACTGGCGTGGGCGAAGCTTCTTTTTCAAAACCGTCGCCCGATCATCAGCCTGACTCGTGAGGGCCTGCGCAGATGGCGGGCATTTAGAAAGCATCGGCATCTGAACGTGGAACCCGTGCCGAGCTCGCAGTAATTCACGCGATAATCCAACATTAAGGCTTGAGCGTCGGCGGCTGGTTTCGGCCAATGGATTCCAGATGTTCTACGATCTTCTGAATAAGCCACTCGGGCGTTGACGCACCGGCCGTAACGCCGACTTGCTCTACACCGATCAGGTCGCCGGCATCGATCTCTTCTTCCGTTTCGATCAAAAAGCTCTTGTCGCATTGTTCCTTGCACACAGCAAGCAGCTTGATGCTGTTTGACGAATGTCGGCCGCCGATGATGTAAAAGGCATCGACCATGCCGGCAAGAGCGCGGGCCGCTTCCTGACGGTCGCGCGTGGCAGAGCAGATGGTATTGACGAGTTCGACCTCATCGTCGGTCTTGGCTTTGACCGCCTGCGCTGTGTCGAACAAGGTTTTTGACTTGATCGTCGTCTGCGAGACAACTAGCGGCCTTCTGAGCCGTGGCAGCGATGCGACCTCGGTCTCGTCGCGAATGACGAATGCGTGTTCCGGCGCGTAACCTTTCACACCGATCATCTCAGGATGATCGGGATCACCGACAACGACGACGTGCCTGTCCTTTGCCGCCGCATGTGCCGCCAGACGCTGCACACGTGTTACAAAAGGACATGTCGCGTCCACGACCTTTGACGCTTTCTCTTCAAGCTCTTTTTGGATCGTCGGCGTAACGCCATGGGCACGGATGACGGCCGTCTCGCCGCGCCGGATCTGGACCGGCTCGTTGATCGCGGTAACGCCCTCGTGCGCGAGACGCTGCATTTCCTGCTTGTTGTGGATCAGTGGGCCGAGGCTGCGAACGGTCTCGCCGGCGGCGACAGCCTCTTCGACCATCTCGACGGCACGTTCGACACCGAAACAAAACCCGTATTCATCAGCCAGCAGAACTTGCATTTTTACCAAACCTTAATTAAATTCACTGTTTTGCCTTCGCGCGCCGCAAACATTGATTTTAACAAATGCCAAACGGAAACGAAACCAACTTGTGCGACTGCCGTTTTCTAAGCGACGAACACTTTGACCCGCTCTATGCGACTTTCATCGAGGCGTTCTCTGATTACGTTTTTCCGTTCGCCCTGACCGAAACGCAGTTCCGTAACCACATCAATCTCAACGCCGTGGACCTTTGCCGAACGGCCGGATACTTCGATTCAGATAAGCTTGTCGGCTTTTCCCTAAATGGCTTTGGCGATTGGAATGGCCGCCCGACGGTTTACGATGCGGGCACGGGCGTGATCCCGTCGATGCGGCGTCGAGGCATCAGCGAAGCGATGTTTGACATGATGCTGCCTGTCTTTAAGGAGCGTTCGATCTCGCAATCGCTCCTCGAGGTCGTCACAAAAAACGGCGGCGCGATCCGGCTCTACGAAAAGCTCGGCTTTTCGGTCACGCGTGAACTCGCCCTTTTCCAATGCGACGGCAAGGTCAAGCCCGCCGTCTCGGCCCCACAAGTTGAGATCCGCGACATGCCAGAGCCTGATTGGAAACTGCTCACCTCGTTTTGGGACGGCCGCCCGTCATGGCAAAATTCGGTCGAGGCCGTCCAGCGCAGCCTGCCGCTCAAACGAATACTCGGAGCATTTCACGACGACGCCTGCGTCGGCTACGTCGTGTTCTCATCCAAGTTTGGCCGCGTCGCCCAGATGGCCGTTGACAAGGCCCATCGAACGCGCGGGATCGGAACCGCGCTGCTAAACACGATGCAGGCCGAGACGACATCAGGATATTCGCTCCAAATAATAAACATTGACCGCTCCCTGACCGACGCCATAACCTTCCTCCGCAACCGCGGCTTCTACGAACGCCTCACCCAACTCGAAATGCTCAAGTTGTTATAGCCTTAATTCTTTGGCGGGTTTTGGATAGTTCCTACGCATATCAATCGGGGCTATGAGAGTGGCTCGGGCCGAAGGACTCATACTCACTCAATTCTCAAAGGAGTTTATATGACCGCAATGAAAAGATCCGCGCGTCCGCGCGGCGCATTCGATCACAGGATGCTTCTAGCATTTGGCATTCTGCTTGGCCTGGCCGGCATATTGTTCTTTAGCATTACCGGCGTGGCCGAGACGTCGGCGGTGGCCGCATGTTCGCCCTGGTCTGAGCAGGCGCATCCATCGGTATCGGACAGCGTGTTGCTCGGGACAAGCACTGCGATCAGCGGCAATACGATGGTTGCCGGTGCTCCCTCGGTCGGTACGTTATCGGTCGGAGCCGCGTATGTGTTCACGCGAAACGGCAGTTCATGGGGCCTGCAGCAAAAGCTTACGGCAGCCGACGGGATCGCAGGCGATGAGTTTGGGATCAGCGTCGGCATCAGCGGCGATACGATCGTCGTAGGATCTGATCGCGATGACGAAACCGCCACGAATCAGGGCTCGGCTTATGTATTCACCCGAAGCGGGTCGACATGGACCCAGCAGCAGAAGCTCATCGCATCCGATGCTGCGGCCGAAGACCGGCTCGGCTTCAGCATCGCGGTCAGTGGTGACACGGTGGTTGTAGGAGCCAGTTTAGATGATGCTCCCGGCCAGACAAATCAGGGGTCGGCGTATATTTTTACGCGAAGTGGGACAGAGTGGAGCGAGCAGCAAAAGATAGTAGCGGCGGATGGTCTGAAGGACGACGAGTTTGGAAACAGCCTCGCGATCCAGGGGAATACGGTCGTTATCGGGGCGTATCGGGACGATGTGGCGGCTTTTGATTCGGGTTCTGTATATGTGTTTACCCGCACGGGGACAACCTGGGCCCTACAGCAGAAACTGACCGCGTCCGACGGCAGCCTGCTCCAACAATTGGGCTACAGTGTCGCGTTCGACGGAGAAACAGTGGTCGCCGGGGCTCATTTTGATGACACCCCGAACAGCGACCAGGGCTCAGCCTATGTTTTCACGATGGCCGGGACAGTGTGGAGCCAACAGCAAAAACTTATCGCATCCGACGGCGCACAGGCTGACCTGTTTGGCCAAAGTGTCGGCATTAGCGGTAACGCGCTCGTGGTCGGCGCTATGCAAGATGACGCACCGGCTGTCAATCAAGGGTCGGCGTATGTATTTACCCGAACCGGGACCGTGTGGGGCGGGCAGCAAAAGCTGCTGGCGTCAGACGGCGTCTTAGAGGACTGGTTCGGGGCCGCCGTGGCGATGGCGGGCAATACGGTTGTTGTAGGGGCGCCGCGGGATGATAGCGCGGTCGGCCAAGAGGGATCAGCATATGTATACAGGAGGGAATGCACCTTCCGCAGAACATTTGACTACGACGGCGACGGAAAGACGGATTTCTCGGTGTTCCGGCCGTCGAGTGGTGCGTGGTATTTGCAAAGATCGACTGCGGGCTTCCAGGGGCTGCAGTTTGGTGCTGATGGGGACAAGTTGACGCCGGCGGATTATGATGGCGACGGAAAGACGGATATTGCGGTGTATCGGCCTTCGTCGGGGACTTGGTACATATTGAACAGTTCGAATGGAACGGTGTCGTATCCGGTGTTTGGGATTGCTGAGGATTTACCTGCTCCGGGCGACTATGATGGCGATGGGAAGGCTGATATCACGGTGTTCAGGCCGTCGCAGGGGACTTGGTATCGGACGAATTCGTCAAATGGAACGACGTTTGGGATGCAGTTTGGGGCGAATGGTGATGTGCCTACGGTCGGTGACTTTGACGGGGACGGGAAGCACGATCTTGGGATATTCCGACCGTCTGTCGGGGATTGGTATAACATCCGCTCGTCAAATGGTTCTGTGTTTGGCGAGAGGTTTGGCCAGACGGGCGACAGGATCGCACCGGCTGACTATGATGGTGACGGAAAGACTGACATTGCGATCTACCGTCCGTCAACCGGCCTTTGGGTGGTGAGGAAAAGTGCGACGGCGACCTATTCGTATGAGGTGTTCGGCTTGCCAGCCGACGTCCCGATCTCAGGCGATTACGACGGTGACGGCAAGGCCGACATCGGCGTCTGGCGTCCGTCTGACGGGACTTGGTATATCAAA
>JAGOWF010000183.1:2355-5886 GCA_018060305.1 Pyrinomonadaceae bacterium | reverse complement strand
AGGCTGGTGACACGTTCCAGGTCGTTGCCGACGTTGAAAAGGCGCAGGACATCGCCCGGCAGCGCCAGATGCATGTCCGCCAGGCGGCGATGCTCAAGACGACAAAACGCGGCATCGAGTCCTTGGGGCAAGCCGAGATCAAGGAACTGCTCGTCATTCTCAAGGCCGACGTTCAGGGTTCGGTCGAGGTGCTCAAGGGCACGCTCGAGAAACTCTCGACCGAGAAGGTCAAGGTTCGCGTCATTCGTGCCGGCGTCGGAGCTATCAATGAATCTGACGTTCTGCTTGCCTCAGCAACACAGACGGAAGCGACCGGAACGGCCGTCGTCATCATCGGATTTAGCGTTAGGCCCGAAGCCCGCGCGGCTGATGTCGCCCGGCAGGAAGAGGTCGATATTCGCCTGCACTCGATCATTTACAAGGTCGAGGAAGAGATCACGGCCGCGATGATAGGCATGCTCGACGCCCTCGAGAAGGAATCCGTGCTCGGCAAGGCCGTCGTCCAGGAGATATTTAAGGTCTCGCGTATCGGCACTATCGCCGGCTGCCGCGTGACCGACGGACTCATTCGCCGACAGGCGAAGGCACGCCTCATTCGCGACGGCGTGGTCACATGGGAAGGCGAAATTGCCGCCCTGAAACGCTTTAAGGACGACGTAAACGAGGTCAAGAACGGCTTTGAATGCGGTATCAGCCTCGTCAATTTCAACGACATCAAGATCGGTGATGAGATCGAGGCGTTTGTGATCGAGAAGATAGCGGCTACTGAGTTGTAATACAATTGTCTCTGAGGTGACTCACATGGTAGATGCAATTCGTGAACACTTGATTGTAGAAATCGACGGCTCTCTGACCATAAAAGCGCCGGAGCTAACCGAAGGAACTCAAGTAGAGGTAATAATCGTATTCGAAAACGGGCAAGTGGAAAAGGATACTACTGAGTACCTGCTATCATCCGAGGCCAATCGGGGTCGGTTGCTCAATTCGATCAAGAATATCGATGAACATCCCGAAACCCTGATCCCGTTTGACGTCGAGGCGTATGAGAAAAGTCTCCCTTGAGCCGAAAGCTCTTGATGATATCGAATATTGGCTCAGCGAAGATCGTCGTATTCTGGCTAAAGTGCTTGGGTTAATTAAGGACATTAGACGTGATCCGTTCTCAGGACTGGGCAAGCCAGAACCTCTTCGCGGCGACCTTGCAGGAGCTTGGTCGCGGCGAATAACTGAGGAACATCGCATTGTCTATAAGATAACGGGCGACGAGGTGGCAATCGCATCGTGCCGATTCCATTACAGATAAATGAGACGGCCCGAGCGTTTAGCCGAGAATTTGAAAGTAGAGATCGCCGAGGTCGTTGGGTTTGAGCTTGACGATCCGAGGCTTGAGGCCGTTACCGTCACGGATGTAACGGTGTCGGACGATCTCAGGGACGCTAAGGTTTACGTCCTGGTTAGCGGCAGTGACGACGAGGTCGAAACCGCAATGAAAACTTTACGACACGCATCGACATTCGTCCGCCAACAGGTCGCGATGAATCTCGATCTCAGGCATGCCCCGCACCTGCATTTTGTGCGCGACACCGCCGAAGAGAATGCCTCGCGTGTGGGCGAGATCCTCGGAACCCTTGACATCAAGGCCGGGGATGAAAAAGAAGAAGGATGACCGAGTGAGAATGTTATAATGCTTTTCGGGAATGTTCCCAATTTCCGTCTCGCCCGTTTTCACTTTTTTTGCTGTTGCTGTGTTAAGTCAAGTAGTAGAGTTAATTGAAAAGAAGAGCAGGTTTGCCATCACCACGCACATCAAACCTGATGGCGACGGTGTCGGCTCATCATTGGGCCTGTATTGGCTGTTGCGCTCGCTGGGCAAAGACGCGGACGTGATCGTCCGCGGCGATGTGCCGCCGGCGTATCGGAGCCTGCCGGGGGCAGATTCGATCCGCGACGTGGCTCACGTCAACGGGCATTACGACGCAGTATTTGTGATCGAATGCTCCGATCTCGACCGTCCGGGCATCGACGGCCTCGACAACCAATTCACGGTAAATATCGACCATCACGCGACGAGCGAGCATTTCGGTTCGATCAATTGGATCGATTCGACCGCCTCGGCCGTCGGCGAGATGATCTACAACCTTTGTAAGGCGATCGGCGGCAAGATCACAAAAGATATCGCCGAATGCGTCTATATGGCGCTCGTCACGGATACGGGCTCGTTCCATTTCCCAAACACGTCGGAGCGCACCCTCAAGGTCGCATCCGAACTCATAAAGGCCGGTGCCAAGCCATACGAGATCGGCGAGGCTGTGTATTACAACTATCCGTGGTCGCGAATTGAGCTAATGCGGCAAGTGCTCGGCACCGTTCGCCGTGACGAGTCGGGCAAGATCGCGATGCTGCGTCAGACGTTGGCGATGCGCGCGGCTGCCGATGCGGTCGATGGCGATAACAACGGCTTTGTAAACATCCCGCTTGCAGCCAAAGATGTCCAGGCGGTCGTCTATATGCGTGAGGTCGGCCCCGGCAAATACCGCGCAAGCCTTCGGTCAAAGAACGGCATCGATGTCGCCAAGGTCGCCGAAGCTTTTGGCGGCGGCGGCCATAAGAATGCGGCCGGACTAGGCATCGAAGGCGATTGGGATGAGAAAGAGGCCGAGATCGTCGCCGCCCTTCGCGAGGCCGTTGACACGATCTAGTTTCGGATCAAGCCGACCTATGAGGCAAAAGATCGAGGAAATCTTCCTTAGGCTGATTCGGCTCTACACCTTCAATACCCCGATTAGAAAAGGCAAATATCGCCTCTACCAGACCGCGATGAGCCTGTGCAGAGACCTGCCCCGATCGCTGCCCGTCAGCATGCGCGACGGCCGTCGTTTCGTCGTCGATCTGACGAGCAAGATGCAGGAAGGCGTTTTCTTCGTCGGCGAATTCGAGACCGTCCTGACCACAATAATGTCGCGTCTCATTTCGGCGGGCGACACATGCGTCGATGTCGGCGCGAACTTTGGCTGGTACACGAGCCTGATGGCACTGCACGCGGGCAAAAGTGGGCAAGTTCACGCGTTCGAGCCGATACCGGCGACATTTGAAAAGCTGCAGGAAACGCTTCGACAGGCGGGCTCGCCAACGAATGTGTTTCTCAACAATTTTGCCCTCGGCGACCGGCCCGGCACCGTCGATGTCCACGTTTTTGACAGCCTCGGTACGGGCTATGCGTCGATGTCCGGCAAGGAAGGCGTCGATTCGACGACCGTGTCATGCCGGATCGAGACGCTCGACAGTTATCTCATCGAGCACAACATCACAAACGTCGATATCGTTAAGGCCGATATTGAGGGAGCCGAACTGCTCTTTCTCAAAGGTGCGACGCAGTTATTCAAACAGCCCGTCCCGCCGATCATGATGATCGAGATGGCGATTGCCACAACGACGAACTTCGGCTATCACCCAAACGACCTGCTCGATCTGATAGCGTCGCAGGCCGATTACGAATTCTACGCCGTCGATGAATGGAACGGCACCGTGCGA
>JAGOWF010000183.1:0-2255 GCA_018060305.1 Pyrinomonadaceae bacterium | reverse complement strand
GATGATCGAGATGGCGATTGCCACAACGACGAACTTCGGCTATCACCCAAACGACCTGCTCGATCTGATAGCGTCGCAGGCCGATTACGAATTCTACGCCGTCGATGAATGGAACGGCACCGTGCGAGGGTTTGAGCGGTTTGCCGCCGACGAGATCGGTGCTAACGTATTTTGTATTCCGGTTAGATCGGACGAACGCCGCAAGGGCGTGATCGCTGAATATCTGATCGACTAATGCCAGCCGAGAAACGCTACAAATGGCGTCGCGACGATTTTCGCGAGAGCACGAAGGGCCTGTTGATGCTCAACACCGGCGACGGCAAGGGCAAGACCACCGCCGCGATCGGCACGATGGTTCGCGCCGCCGGACGTGGCCTGAAATGCTGCATGGTCCAGTTCATGAAGTCCAAGACCGACCGCTACGGCGAGCACGAATCATTTGAAAAGCTCGGCATCGAGGTCCATACGATGGGAGCGGGCTTTACATGGGACACACAGGACAAAAGCGTCGATATCAAAACGTCCGAAGAGACTTGGGCACTCTGTGTCGAAAAGATGCGCTCCGCCGAATATGACCTGCTGGTATTTGACGAACTGCTGTATGTGCTTAGCTACGGCTTCCTCGACATTGACGCCGTGATCGGCGAGATCCGCACGATCCGCGAGGCGCAACCGCACCTGCACCTGATCCTGACCGGCCGCAACGTCGATGACGCACTCGAGAAACTTATCGACGAAGCTGACCTCGTTACGGAAATGCGCGAGATCAAGCACCCATTCAACGCGGGCATCTACGCACAGCAGGGAATTGAGTTTTGATGAATTGCCACGCTCTTTAGAGCGTGGTTTCAGGCCAGAGATCCTCGGCTTTGGCCGAGTTTGGGCTCAAGCCCAATTCAAGTTTGCAACCTAACCTCCGGCTAAAGCCGGAGGCAATTGATGAAAGAAGCGATCGAAAAACGTAAACCGAACGGCCCGCTCGACTACCTCGCGCTCGGGCTAACGACGTTTGGCGTCGGCTACATCCCCGGAGCTCCGGGCACCTACGGCTCGCTGGTCGCGGTTGGGATCTACCTCGGTATCGGACATTTTGAGGGCCAGTGTGCAATGCATGGATTGCCGTTTGCGGCGTCTCTTCACTATGCGCTCAATGCTGTTCTGCTCACTGCATTTGTTCTCGCGGGCATCTGGGCGTCGGGCCGGACGACGTCGATCTTTGGCAGCGGCGATCCGTCGCAGGCGGTAGTTGACGAGGTTGCGGGGCAACTCGTTACGTTCTGTTTCGTGCCGTTCGTCCTCGGCTGGCCGTTCGTCCTCGCGGGCTTTCTGCTTTTCCGGCTGTTCGATATCCTAAAGCCCTATCCCTGCAACGCACTTCAGGACATTCCCGGCGGCCTCGGCATCTGTGCCGATGACATCGTTGCGGGTGTCTATGCCGGTATCTGTCTTGCGATGGGTTACGCTGTCACGCTGGCCCTTTGATCGTTACTTTCCGTTGATATTCTCCGCCGCATCGCGTATTTGCTCGACCAGTTTCGCTGGCTTTACATCGTGAAGCATCGCGTCGAGGTTTTTGCCCTTGACCTTGATGTCCAGCTTCGCGGCCATTTGTTGAAGGAGTTCAAGTATCTTCGTGTTTTCCCGTTCGGCGAGCAGATTTACCTGAAGGTCGAGATGGTTTCGCCTCTCGGTGACCAGCGCCTCGTGATTCTGCGTGACAAGGATAAAGGTCGACAGGAATATAGCTTCGAGCGAAACGACAAACGTCAGAAATGTGAATGGATACGGATCGAACGCGGTATCGCCGAGCAGCACGTTCAGCACGATCCATCCCACGAACCATGCCGTGTTGAGCATGACGAACGCCATGCTTCCTGAAAAGCGTGTGATCGCAACCGAGATCTTTTCTCCCCGTGAACGTTCATCCTTCTGTTTCTGATCGATATTGATGATCTCAACGATATTGCTCTCAGTCTCGTCCGCAATGCCCGATTTCGCCGCTGGTGATCGACGCTTTCGCGAATTAGTTGCCATGTCGGCAATAATGACGAGCGACCGAATGAAGTGCTGTTTCCTGGGTTACATTTCCTCATCGGGCGGCGGCGGTATCTCGATCCGATCGATGCTTTGGAAGATCCAGCCCTTGAACCAAAAATACACCAGCAGGAGAACGGTGATCACAGCCATCAGGCCGAGAACCGCAAAATAGCCGCCCGGCTGTTTGAGCTCGGGCATAAATTCAAAATTCATCCCGT
>JAGOWF010000182.1 GCA_018060305.1 Pyrinomonadaceae bacterium | reverse complement strand
CATCCGACGTGTCGAGCAGCCTCTCGTACGGCGGATCGAACTTGATATCTAGAAACTTGAGGACCTCTTCGGTGAATTTCTCGACATCGCGGATCGAGAATTCGTAAAGCTCGTCCCACGTCGAGACGCCGACCTGACGCATGAACTGCATCAGGCGCGAGCGTTCGATGACCTCGGGCGTGGGCGTCCAGGCGATGGGCTGGTCTTCGAGCAGATTCGTGTCGTGCATTAGTTGGATTTTATACCACGAAAAGAAAATAGCCACGAATTACACGAATGACACAAATGAAAAGAGTCTGAATTCGTGTCATTCGTGTAATTCGTGGCAAAATATCCGAAATGAATGAGAATGTCGGACTTCCGAATAACATCTTCGCCGGCAAGACCGCCGTCGTCACCGGCGCTTCGCGCGGTGTCGGGCGCGCCGTCGCGTTACGGCTCGCCGAGGGCGGCGCGAATGTTGTCGTCAATTATCTGCGTAACGATGCCGAGGCCGCAGAGACGGTCAGCATGTGCAAGGCAAAGGGCGTTGGGGCCGTTTCGGTCGCGGCTGACGTGTCAGAATTCTCCGGCGCGCAGGCCGTTGCCAAAACCGCTCTCGACCAGTTTGGCGGTATCGACTATCTCGTCTGCAACGCCGGGGTCTGGGACGGAGCCCCGATCGAGGAGATGTCAGAGGAGCTTTGGACTAAGGTCATCAACACCAATCTCAAATCTGCGTGGGCCTCGGTCAAGGCATGCACGCCGGCGATGAAGAGACGCGATTCGGCGGCGATCGTTATGGTCTCATCCACATCGGGCCAGCGAGGCGAGGCGAACTATTCGAATTACTCTGCGAGCAAAGGCGGCATGATTTCATTCACAAAGGCCCTTGCCTGTGAACTTGCGCCAAAGATCCGGGTTAACGCCGTCGCGCCGGGCTGGATCGAGACCGCGATGGTCAGGCCGGTTTTTGACGACAGCGAATACGAGCAGAGCGTCATCGATTCGATCCCGCTCAAACGCATTGCCACGACCGACGATGTCGCGTTGTCGATCTGCTTCCTGCTTTCCGACTGGTCGCGTCACATCACGGGCGAGATCCTCAACATCAACGGCGGTGCCGTTCTCTGCGGATAGCGGAATATGATCCGCCGCATATTTATCGCGTGCTGAAATAGTTTATGAAAGCTAACAAGGCCGATCTTGGCCAAGAGATGAATACCAACAGCCTCTGCGATTTTCAACAGAGCTTCAGCTCGCTGCCTGTCAGTGCGACATACGTCGAGAGCCTGATTGGCAACACGCCGCTGCTCGCGGTGCATTGTCATTTTAAGGGCCAACGCCGAACGGTCTTTGCCAAGGCCGAGCACCTCAACCTGTCCGGGAGCATCAAGGATCGGATGGCATTTCACATCCTTCGCTCAGCTTATCGAGACGGCCAGATACGCAAGGGCGAGGTCATCGCCGAGGCTACGAGCGGAAATACAGGGATCGCTTTCGCCGCCTTGGGCCACGCATTCGGCAATCCTGTCCACATATTTATGCCCGAGTGGATGAGCCAGGAGCGCATCTCGCTGATCAAGAGTTACGGCGCTGATGTGACGCTCGTCAGCCGTGACGAGGGCGGCTTTCTCGGGAGTATCGAGATGGCCGATGCCCATCGATGCGACAAGGGACGCACGTTTCTGCCGCATCAGTTCTCAAATTTTGCCAACGCAGAGGCACACTATGCGACGACCGCCCCGGAGATATGGTCGCAACTAGGCACCCTCGGCTTTGAGCCCGACGCCTTTATCGCGGGCGTCGGCACGGGCGGCACGATCATGGGTTGCGCGGCATATTTTCGGGAAAAGAATCCGGACATTAAGCTTCATCCGCTCGAACCTGCCGAGTCGCCCACGCTCTCGACCGGCCACAAGGTCGGCAGCCATCGCATCCAGGGCATTTCGGACGAATTCATCCCCGCGATCTGCGATCTTAGCAAGCTCGACGACATCATCTCGGTCTCGGACGGCGATTCGATACTGATGGCTCAGAAGCTGGCAAGAAGGCTTGGCTTGGCCGTCGGCATCTCGTCGGGAGCAAACTTTCTCGGCGCCCTTATCGCCATGGAGAGCCTCGGCAGCGACGCCGTCGTCGCGACCGTCTTTGCCGACGACAACAAAAAATACCTCAGCACCGACCTCGTCCGCGACGAGGCGGCAAAGCCGGGATATCTCTCGCCGCACGTCGAACTCTTCGGCTACCAGACGATCGGCCGTGTTGACACCGGCGCGTCGCAAAGGGCCTAAGAAGAATTGCCCGCGAAACACGCGAAAAGCTGCGAAAGGAAGAGCTCCTTGGTTTTCGCGTATTTCGCTTGTTTCGCGGGCAATTCTTTGCTTAATTCCGCGATTTGCTTTAATTTTACAGAGTAATCGTGGGTGAAAACCTGGCACCAACCGTAATGAAATTTGGCGGAACGTCGGTGGGCGACGTGGCCGCCTTTGAGCGCGTCTGCGGCATCGTAGGATCCCTGATCGACCGCCGCCCCGTCGTTGTCGTATCGGCGATGACAAAGGTCACCGACGCATTGCTCTCGGCATTCGATATCGCAAAAAAAGGCGATTTTGCCGCGGCATTCGCATCGCTCGAACCGCACTTTGACAGGCATCTTGAGGTATCAAAACACTTTATTCCCGACGTCGGACCTAACCTGTTCAACGGCGAGCTTGATCTGGCTCGCGGTGAATTGGCCGATCTGCTGATGCGCGTGTCACGTCGCAGCCTGCCGCTTGCAATGCTGCGCGACGCGATCCAGGCATACGGCGAACAGTTGTCGTCGCGGCTCCTCAGCGAGGTCCTCAAGACAAAGGGCATCAAAGCGCGTCAGGTCGATTCACGTCGGCTGATCGTTACCGACGACGAATACGGTGCCGCGCAGCCGATAGTTGACGAGACAAACGAATTGGTCAGAGTCGAGCTTGGGCCGCTGATCGCGGCAGGCGAGGTGCCGATCATGGGCGGATTCATCGCGGCAAGTCGCGCCGGCGAGACGACGACCCTAGGCCGTGGCGGCTCGGACTTTTCGGCGGCCATTGTGGCAGCGGCCCTCGATGCAGCCGAATTGCAGATATGGACCGACGTGACCGGCGTGATGACCTGCGATCCGCGAATATGCGACGACGCGCGGACGATACCTGTTTTGTCCTACGAGGAGGCCGCCGAGCTGGCATATTTTGGTGCTAAAGTATTGCATCCAAAGACGATAAAGCCCGCCGTTGACAGCGCGATCCCGGTTCGTGTCTGCAATACATTCGAGCCCGAAGTTACCGGCACGATGGTGTTGGCCGATCCCGCTCAAACGCCTGACAGGATCAAGTCCATCGCCCACAAAAAAAGCATTACGATACTGCGCATATCGTCAGCACGAAAACTGGGCAGCTACGGTTTTATGAGCGCGGTGTTTCAGGTGTTTGAGCGTTTTCGCACTGTGATCGACGTCATCTCGACCTCGGAAGTATCGATCGCCCTGACGCTCGATAATACGAGCGAGCTCGACAAGATCGTGCCCGAACTCGAGCGTCTCGGCGATGTAGAGATCGACCCCGGCTACGCCGTCATCTGTGTGGTAGGCGAAGGCCTGCGTGCATCGACAGGGCTTGGGTCAAAGATATTCTCGACCATTCACGACGTACATATCGCGCTGGTTTCGCACGGTGCGTCAGCAGTAAACCTGACATTCGTTGTCGAGGAAGCATCGGTTCCCGATGTTATAAAACGGCTCCACGCCGAGTTCTTCTGATCGCGAAAGGAGTAAGCGTATCGATCTTTTTGAACTGACAAAACAACTGATGTCTATCCCGTCCGTGTCCGGCGATGAAGAAGCGGTCGCATCTTGGCTGCGCGACCATCTGGGATCGCTCGGCTGGGCCGTCGAGCTGCAGCCCGTCTCGAAAAGCCAAAGTAATGTCATCGCGTCCCTCAATGACACGCCGCGAGTATGGTTTTCGACGCATCTCGACACCGTTCCGCCATTTATACCGCCGACCGAGGACGATGAGAAGATCTATGGCCGTGGCTCCTGCGATGCCAAGGGCATCATTGCCGCCCAGATCACGGCGGCGGAGGAATTGAGAAGTGAAGGGGTGGAGGATATCGGGCTTCTTTATACCGTCGAGGAAGAGGCATCATCGACCGGTGCCCGTGCGGCTAACGATCATCCGCTCGCTGTAAAATGCGAATATATGATCAACGGCGAGCCGACGGACAACGACCTTGCAATAGGCTCGAAAGGCTCGTTCCGCCTAAGGATCAAAACGACCGGCAAGGCCGCGCATTCGGCATATCCCGAGCAGGGCGATTCGGCAATTGAGAAACTGCTCGACATTCTCGACGACGTGCGGCACACGCGCTTTCCCAGCGATGATTTCTACGGCGAGACGACCGTCAACATCGGCACTATCGGGGGCGGCGCGGCCCTGAATGTCATACCGCCCACCGCCGAAGCCGGCCTCCTGATCCGCCTGACGACACCGCGAGCGATCATTGAGGACGCTCTGCTAAACGTCATTCGCGGCCGCGGCGAGATCGAGGTGTTGTCGTGCAGCGAACCCGTCAAGATGATCGCCGTTGACGGGTTCAAACAAAAGACCGTGCGATTCACGACCGACATTCCGTACCTGACAAACTGGGGCCAACCACTCCTCCTCGGCCCCGGTTCGATCCTGGTCGCGCATACAAAAGACGAGTTTGTTTTGAAGAAAGATCTCGAAGACGCGGTAAGCCTATACACCAAGCTAGCGAAACGGCTGTTAACCACATAGGAACATAGGGCACATAGTAAGAAAGAATTTGACTGCGATATCCAAGAAGTATCTCGACCGGCTAAGCTACCAGGTTGTGGGGGCGGCTATAGAGGTTCACAAGGCCATCGGCCCGGGACTGCTCGAAAGCGTCTATCATGAATGCCTGAAACGCGAGTTTTCACTCCGTGACATTGGCTTTCAGTCCGAACTGACCGTTCCCGTCCAATTCAAGGGTATTTCGGTCACAACCGACCTTCGATGTGATTTTCTTGTCGAGAACATCCTCGTCGTCGAACTCAAAACAGTCGCAGCATTTGCTCCGATTCATCAGGCCCAACTTCTCACTTATATGAAGCTGCTCAACGCCCCAAAGGGCTTGTTGCTCAACTTTCATTGTGTCAACCTGTTCAAGGACGGACCGAAAACTCTGGTTAACGAAATATATCGAAGTCTCCCCGAGGAATAGGTCCTTAATTTGGCTATGTGTTCTATGTTTCTATGTGGTTAGTAAAATGAGAATCGCACTTATCGGATACGGAGCAATGGGACGGCTTATCGAACGGCTCGCGGTCGAGGCGGGCCGCGAGGTCGCCGTCGTCATTGACGACACGGACGCTCGTCTGCCGTTTGCGCAACTGGCGGAAAAACTAAAAGGGGCAGACGTCGCCATCGATTTCACGACGGCGGAGGCCGTGCGTCGGAATGTCGAGGCTTGCGTCGCCGCGGGCGTCCCTCTCGTCGAAGGCACGACCGGCTGGCAGGGCGAGCGTGCAGACATCGAGAGCATCGTTCGCGACGGCAACGGAGCATTCGTTTTCGGCGCCAATTTCTCGATCGGCGTCAATATCTTTTACCGCATCGTCGAACGCGCCGCGGAGCTTTTTGCCAAGTTCACGCAATACGAGGCATTTATCGAGGAACAGCACCACTCGCGCAAGCTTGACGCCCCGAGCGGCACGGCGTTGAAACTGCACGAGATCGTCTCGCGGCATATCACATCGGAATTCACCGTCTCGGCCACCCGCGCCGGCAACATTCCCGGCACACACCGCGTCGGATTCGACGGCCCAGCCGACCAGATCCTGCTCGAACACACCGCCCGCTCGCGCGAAGGCTTTGCCCT